>JBOHBY010000722.1:0-1862 GCA_050698635.1 Spirillospora sp. | reverse complement strand
GCCCTGAGCCGTTCGGAGACCGGCGCGGCGGCCGGGTCGGCGTGCACCTGCTGGACCAGCGTCATGCCGCCGTCGAGCTGCGCGGCGGCGCACGCCCCGTGGGACCCGGCGCAGAACCGGCAGCCGTTCAGCTCCGACACGTACGCCGCGACCAGCTCCCGCTCACCGCGTTCCATCGGGCTCGGGCCGCGCAGCAGGACGTCGGCCAGCGCGGTCAGCGGGCCCCCGACCTCCGGCCGGAACCGGAGCAGGGACGGCAGCCCGGGAATCGCGTCGTCCAGGTCGATGTGCGCCAAGGGGCCGCCTCCACGGGGGTTCGGATGGTCCCCTTGATCTTCTACCGGACGCCGTCACGCCGGTAGTTTTCTCGCCACTCCACAAAAGGTCATGGTCTCCTGCGGCTCCCCCCACGGGTTCGGCTCGGGACGCCACCGGGAGCACGACACGACGCCGGGCTCCAGGAGCTCCAGGCCGTCGAAGAGGGCCTCGATCTCCTTGCTCGTCCTGGCCTTGATGGGGTGCGGGGTGCCGCTCTCGTTCCACGCGTTGACGGCGAGGTGGGTCACGTCGACGTCCAGGCAGGCGTGGGACAGCGCGACGAAGCTCCCCGGGGCGAGCGCGCCGACGAGGCGTCCGAGAATGTGCCGCAGCTCGTCGTCGTCGGTGATCAGGTGGAGCAGGGCGAGCATCATCAGCCCGACCGGTTCGCCGAAGTCGAGCGTCGCGGCGGCCTCCTCCAGGACGCGGTCCGGGTCGCGGACGTCGGCGTCGATGTAGTCGGTGGCGCCGCCCGGCGCGCTGGTCAGCAGCGCCCGCGCGTGGACGAGCACCAGCGGGTCGTTGTCGACGTACACGACCCGCGACTCAGGCGCGACGCGCTGCGCGATCTCGTGCGTGTTGTCGACGGTCGGCAGCCCGGTGCCGACGTCGAGGAACTGCCGGACGCCCCGCTCGCCCGCGAGGTGCCGGACGCACCGTCCGAGGAACAGCCGGTCGGTCCGCGCCGCCGCGACGATCCCCGGCACCTGCTCGGCGACCCGCTCCCCGGCCTCCCGGTCGACCTCGTAGTGGTCCTTGCCGCCGAGCCAGTAGTCCCACACCCGCGCCGAGAGCGGCCTGTCCGCCCGCACCTGGTCGGGCCGTGCGGTGTCGTCCGTGGTCATGCGGCTCCTCCTTCGCCCGTGACGGCGGGCCCTGAGGCGGGAGGACCGACGTTACACCGGACGTCCTCCAGGCCCGTCAGGGGCACCGGTCAAGGACGGCGGATCGCGCCTGCGCGGACGGCCCGTGGCCGGTGGCGGCCACGCTTGATCACAGTCAGGCGTGGGCGTGCGCACAATGACCTATGCCACCGATCCGGACACCGACCCGCCGGGAACTCGGCCGGGCGGGCGCGGCGGCGGTCCTCCTCGCGGCGGGCGCCTACGGGGTGCGCGGACTCGACGCCCTGTGGTCCGGGCTGACCGTGGCGGAGCCCTCGACGCCGTCGATCATCACGGTCGCTGTGCTGGCGTCCGCCACGGCCGTGCTGATCGCCGCCGCCCTGCGCGGACACCGCGACGAACCGGTGTTCGGCCGCTGGACGAAACCGCTGACGGCCGGTTTCGTGCTCCTCGTGCTGGGACTGCCGCTCGCGCTGCTCTACACGGGGCTCCGCGATCCTCTCTACGTGTTCGTCCAACGGAAGGACAGGGGGAAGCGTAAGCCGTTGCCGGACGTGGAACGCGAAGCGCCGTGGCTGGTCCCGTCGACGGCCCTCTGGACCCTCATCGCCGTCGCATTGATCGTGCTGGCCGCGGCCATCGCCCTCGTGCTCGTCCTGTACCGCCACGAGTTGACGCGGCGTTGGCACAGGCAACGGC
>JBOHBY010000721.1:0-4924 GCA_050698635.1 Spirillospora sp. | reverse complement strand
GGGGTTAGCAGGGGGCGGGGGTCACTGCCTCGGACCAGGCGCCGGTGCCGACTGTGCTGGTGGCGCTGGTGCGTTCGCGGGCGTCCTGGCCGCAGGACCAGAGGGTGGACGGGCTGAAGTAGCGGGTCTCGGAACCGGGGCCGATCGTCCGTGTGCCGGAGGAGTCGGTCACCCAGGTGCTCGTTCCGTAGTCCCAGTGCTGGAGGGTGATGTCCACGTCGGTCGCCGCGAGGCCGCGGTTGCGGGCGTACATGTACGACATGGTGCCGTACCCGGGGCCCTCCCCCGCGAGGACGTCACTGCACGTCTGGTACACGACCGAGCCGAGGTCGACCTCCGGGCCGCAGATGGTCTCCGCGGAGTCGGCGGTGGCGGCCGTGGTTCCGCTCATCGCGGTGACGAGCAGTGCCGCCCCCGTGGCCACCGCGAAGCGACGTAACCCGCGTAATTCCATGTGTTTCTCCTTGTGATTGACACGTTCCAGTTTCATGGTCATTTAGATTTATCGATCATTTCGGACGACACATCAAGGTGACTGGGATGTCCGTTGCTGGCCAGGCGACACCGGGGTGGGGGGTCCGATTCGATGGCCGGGGCGCGTGCTTGGTTGTACCTATCGGCGGTGTTCAGGGGTGGTTTGGGCGGGGGCGCCGTGGACGGGTCGCGAAGTCGACGGCGGCGGCATCCCAGCTCCGGAAGTGAAAATAACTGCCGGATATAGCTCCCATTTTAGTCAGTTATGTCTGATTGTTCACCTTTAGTCCGATCTCTATTGTTATGGCCCGGCGGCCCGGCTCCCGGCCGTCAGTGCCAGGACATGGAGGAAAACGAGCATGGAAAAGGTGAGCAGGAACCGAAGACGGTTGAGGATGTGGTGTGCGGCCTTGGCTGCTGTCGTCGGGCTGTCGGGCGTCGGCGGGCTCGGGGTGGCGGCCAACGCCGCCGAGGGCGTTGTGATCAACGCTGACTCGCCCGGTGCGGTCGACGGTCAGTACATCGTGGCCCTGAAGGGCGCCACGTCACTGGCGCCTGGGGCCGATGCCCCGGTGGCCGCGCAGGCGCACGGGCTCGTGCGTCGGTACGGCGGTTCCGTGCAGGGTGTTTTCAGTGCTGTGCTGCGCGGCTTCGCCGTTGACATGGCTCCCGGTCAGGCCCGCCAACTGGCCGCGGATCCGTCGGTGCGGTACGTGCAGAAGTCGGTGATGGTCCGCGCGTCCGGAGGAGGTACGCAGCCCAACCCGCCGACGTGGGGTACGGACCGTGTCGACGGTAAGCAAGACCGCTCCTACACCTACCCGGGCGTCGGCACCGGTGTCAGCGTCTACGTTCTGGATACCGGGGTCCGGGTCAGCCACCGGACGTTCGAGGGCAGGGCGGTCGACGGCTACGACTTCGTCGACAAGGACACCACCGCGCAGGACTGCCACGGTCACGGAACCCACGTCGCCGGCACCGTGGGCGGCGAGGAGTACGGCGTCGCCAAGGACGTCAGGATCGTCGCCGTGCGGGTGCTGGACTGCGACGGCTACTCCCCCGACCGCCTCGCCATCCAGGGGTTGGAGTGGGTCGCGAAGAACGCGCAGAAGCCCGCCGTCGGGAACATGAGCATCGGCTCCGACCCGCCCAACCCGGAGCCGCAGGCGTTCCGCGAGGCGACCAGGGGCGCGATCCGGGCGGGCATCCAGTTCGCCATCGCCGCCGGCAACGACTCAAGGAACGGCTGCGACGCGCCCAGCGACGTGTCCGAGGCCGTCACGCTCGGGTCGACGGACGAGGGCGACTGGGTGTCCTACTTCTCCAACTACGGCCGGTGCCTCGACCTGTTCGCGCCCGGCGGCGACATCACCTCGGCCGACGCCTGGTCCGACACCGGCTCCACGGTGCTGGGCGGGACGTCGATGGCGACGCCGCACGCGGCCGGGGCGCTCGCGCTCTACCTCGAAGGACACCCGAACGCGACACCGCTGGAGGCGCGCAACGCCGTGGTCGACGCGGCGCAGCGCGGCGTCATCTCCGATCCCGGCAGCGGCTCGCCCAACCTGCTGCTGAACGTGACCGCGCTCGGGAGGCTCGGCGGCCGCCGCTAGGGACGCGGTGGCCGGAGGATGTACTCGCCGGCAAGGCTCATCGCCTCGCGCTGGGTCCGGCCCGCGTGGTCGGCGGCCATGAAGTGGTGGCCGATGGCGAGGGTGAAGGCGAGCGTGCTGCGTGCCTCGATCTCGTCGGGATCGTCGACATAGGTCCCGAACATGGTCCTGAGGTAGCCCATCCGGACGTTGTCGACCCGTCTCAGGCGGGTCGCGACGTCCGGATCGCGGCGCGCCCACGAGCGGACCGCGAGCTCGACCGGCAGCAGTTCGCTGGAGAACGTGCGCAGGCCGGCCCGGCGCATCTTGTCGGTCGCGTCCCCGCCCTCCTCTTCCACCTGGTCGATGACGTCGTCGGTGGTGCGGCGCTCCCACTCGTCCAGCATCTCGATGAGCAGGGCGGCGCGGCTCGGGAAGTAGCCGTAGAACCCGCCCTTGGTGACGCCGAGCCTGGCGGCCAGCGCCTCGACGCGTACGCTCTCCGGCCCGCCCTCCGCGAGCGCCTCCAGTCCGGCGGCGACCCAGCGGGCGCGCGGTGTGCGGGCGGGTGCGGCCATGGCGCGGACTCCTCGGACGGGACGAGGTAGACACTACCGGCCAGCGTTTTATACGCTGCCGTATAGAACGTTGGTGTCCCATCTCGGGAGGTCCCGCATGAGAGTCGCGCCCACGGAGCACACCTCGCGGCCTTGGCGCATCCACGAGATCGCGCACGACTTCGTCCTTGAGGACGTGTGGGCACTGCCGACGCCCGGCGGCCCCGATGATTTCGGGCTGCTGACCGCGGAGCTGACCACGTCCGGCCGTCCGGGCGAGAACGCCACCGGCGTGGCCGGGCTGCTGTGGTCGATCAGGTGGAAGCTCGGTGCGCTCCTCAGGTGGGACCGGGACGACGCCGGTCTGCGGACGCGCGTCCCGACCCTGCGCGACCGTCTGCCCGACGACCTGCGCGACGCGCCCAGACCCGCGCTCGGCCGGCTGCCGTTCTCGTCGCTGTACCAGCTCGACGACGAGTTCGCGGCGGAGATCGCCAACGCGACCATGCACGGGGTGCTGCACCTGAGCTGGGTCGAGGACGGCAACGGCGGCTACCGGGGTCAGATGGCGGTGCTCGTCAAGCCGAACGGACGGCTCGGACGGCTCTACATGGCGGCCATCAAGCCGTTCCGCTACCTGATCATCTATCCGGCGATGATGCGCGACTACGAGCGCTACTGGCAGCGGGCCACCGGGGTCAGGTCAGCGTGATCCGGGCGGCGACCGGCAGGTGGTCGCCGGCCGCCGCGGGCAGGGTGCGGATGTGTCCGACGGCCCGCATCCCGCGGTTCCAGTTCTCGGTGATTTCGCGGGGTTTGAGGTCCAGGGGCCCGGCCTCGCGTCCAGACCAGCGTGGGGTTGTCAGTCACTGGGGTCGGTGTCGATGCCGGACGCGGCGAGGAGGGCGCGGGCGGCCCAGCGGGTGGTGTCCTCCACCTGCGTCGCGGGGAGTCCGGCCAGGTCGGTGAGGACGACGAGCGCTTCGGCGCCGGTGCACAGGGTCAGGGCCGACACCAGCCGCCGGAAGTCCGGTTCGGACAGGTCGGGCCGTGCGGGCGCCAGCGCGTACTCGATCCAGTGGACGCGGCGGGTGCCGCGCACCGTGGCGATCGTCGACTCCGCGCCCGCTGCCCTTTCGGCGATGTCGTCGGGGCGGTCGAGAGACGCCTCCGCGACCGACAGGCGCATGAAGTCGCGGAAGCGCCGCTGGTCGGCGCTGACCACCTCGTGGATCGTGCGGATGAGCGCGTCCACCCGGGCGGCGGGGGTCTCGTGGCGGTCGACGGCGTCCTTGATGGCGGCGTCGAGCCCGTCCACCGACCGTTTGAGTACCGCTTCGAGCAGCAGGTGCTCCTGGGACGGGAAGTAGCGGTAGGCGGTCGCGCGCGAGACCAGCGCCTGGTCGGCGACCTGGGCCACCGTCGGGGTCTCGCCCCGCTGGAGCAGCCGGTCGGCCGCCTCCAGCAGGGCCGTCCGGGTGCGCTGCCGCTGGTTGCGGCGCCCGGGTCTGGGATCCTTGGCCACCCTGCTCATGATACATGTCTCATGATAAGATCAGTCTTGTGTCTGGTTTGGAAGCCCTGGTCCGCGAGTTCTATGCCGCCCGCGCCCGCGAGGACTGGTCGGCGGTCGAGCGATCGCCGGCCGCCGACGTCGCCTGGCATGAACCAGGCAGCGAGGACTATTCCGGCCATCACCACGGCCGGGACACAGTACTGCGCCTGCTGCGGCGGCTGCTGGACGTCACCGGCGGAACCTTCCGCCTGGAGCCGACCGTGTTCATCGTCACGGCCGAGCACGTGGCCACCAACGCCCGCTGGAGCGCCCGCCGGGGCGACGTCGAGGTCGAGGGGAACGACCTCGGGGTCTTCCGGATCGCCGACGGCAGGATCGCCGAAGCCTGGTTCTATCCCGACGGCTACGACCCGGACGCGCTCGCGGCCGTCTTCTCCTTCGGAGAGCGGTAGTTGGGCGTCATCGAACGGCGGCTGGCGGAGCTGGACCTCCGCCTGCCCCGGCCGATGGACGCACCACCCGGGTTGGAGTTCGGTTTCGTGCTCGTCCGGCTGTCCGGCTGTCCGGCGGTTACGCGCACATCTCGGGGCACGGCGCCATGGACGGGAGTGAATCCCTCATGCGCGGCACCGTGGGGGACGATCTCACCGTCGAGCAGGGTTACCAGGCGGCGCGGCTGGCGGGCCTGTTCCATTGTGGGGGGACGACCCCCCACACCTCCCGGAACGGCCTGTAGGGACGCGCCGGCCGCTAACCGCGCAGGGTGCGCAGGACGGCGGCCTCCT
>JBOHBY010000720.1:0-10996 GCA_050698635.1 Spirillospora sp. | reverse complement strand
ACTCCGAACGGGTCGCGGACGGTCGCGATGCGCCCGTACGGGGTGTCGGCGGGCTCCTCGTCGACCGAACCGCCGCCGGCCCGGACCCGCCGGACGGCGTCGTCGGCGTCGTCGACCGCGAAGTAGGTGAGCCACGACGCGACCGGCTCCGACCCGCCGCCGAGGACGAGCCCCTCCCCGCCGAGGATGCCGCCCATGTAGGTGCCGTCCCGGCGGGCGACGGTGGTGTAGTCCATGCCCTCGGCGCCCGCCATCGGCTCGATCTGGTGGTCGAACACGGCCCGGTAGAAGTCGCGCGCGGGCCCCGCGTCGCCCGGGACGAACAGGTCGTTCCAGACGAACGACCCCGGCTCGCTGACGATCCGGGAACCGGGGAGGTTGCGGCCCTCCCACAGGCCGAACTGGCCGCCGCGCGGGTCCTTGAGCATCGCCATGCGGCCGAGGTCCATCACGTCCATGGCCGGGACGACGACCTCGCCGCCCGCGTCCGTCGCGCGCTTGACCGAGCCGTCACAGTCGTCGGTGGCGAAGTAGAGGCTCCACCAGTACACGTCGGGCCCGTCGGCGGGGTTCAGCATCATGCCCGCGACGGGCTCGCCGCGCAGCATGCACGTGTTGTAATGCCCCGCCTCGGGGCCCGCGTCCTCGAACTTCCAGCCGAGGAGCGTCCCGTAGAACGTCTTGGCCCGGTCGAGGTCCGGGACGCCGATATCGATCCAGGTCGGCGTGCCCTCGGGCGGGTTGCCGGTGACATGGGTCATTCGAGTCACACTCCTTCGTGCCGGGACCCGCGGGTCCCTGGGCTCTCCCGTCGTACGCTCGTCCCCCATCCTGGCCTCATCCACGCCGTTCACACATCGACCCGCACCGGATCGGCATGGGGCGCGCGAGCGGGGCGCGGGAGCGGCGGCGCGGGAGCGGCGGCGCGGGCGCCGGATCGGCATGGCCGGGGCGGCGCCGCCGTCACGTACACTGGAACGATGGTTCCGCTCCCGAACTGACAGGCCCGCGCCCGAGCGCGCCCCGGTCACATCCGCCGACCGAGTGGCGCGCTTCTTCGTGCCTGTCCACCGAGCCGTCCGTCAGGGGAGCCCTGTCACTGTGATCATCGCGAAAGACATCGAGCTGCGCGCCGGGTCGCGGCTGCTCATCGAGGCCGCGTCGTTCCGCGTGAACCCCGGCGACCGGGTCGGGTTCGTCGGCCGCAACGGCGCCGGCAAGACCACCCTCACCAAGGTCCTGGCCGGGGACGCGCTGCCCGCGCAGGGCGCGGTGACGTCCTCGGGCACCGTCGGCTACCTGCCGCAGGACCCCCGCGACGTCGACCTCGGCGAGCTGGCCCGCGACCGCATCCTGTCCGCCCGCGGCCTGGACGAGGTCATCCGCAAGCTGCGCGCCGCCGAGGACGCCATGGCCGAGGCGACCGGCGCCGAGCGCGACAAGGCCGTCCGCCGGTACGGGCGCCTCGAGGAGCGGCTGCACGTCCTCGGCGGGTACGCGGCGGAGGCGGAGGCGGCGTCGATCGCCTCCAGCCTCGGCCTGCCCGACCGGGCGATGACCCAGCCGCTCGGGACGCTGTCGGGCGGGCAGCGCCGCCGCGTCGAGCTGGCCCGCATCCTGTTCTCCGGGGCCGACACCCTCCTGCTGGACGAGCCCACCAACCACCTCGACGCCGACTCGATCGTCTGGCTGCGCGACTTCCTGAAGTCCCACCAGGGCGGCCTCGTCGTGATCAGCCACGACGTGGAGCTGCTGGGCGCCGTCGTCAACCGGGTGTTCCACCTCGACGCCAACCGCTGCGTGATCGACATCTACAACGTCGGCTGGAAGAAGTACCTCGACCAGCGCGAGACCGACGAGCGGCGCCGCAAGCGCGAGTCGGCCAACGCGCACCGGCAGGCGTCCGCGCTGATCTCGCAGGCCGACAAGATGCGCGCCAAGGCCACCAAGGCCAAGGCCGCCCAGCAGATGGACCGGCGCGCCCGGCAGCTGCTCGCGGGCGCGGAGGGCGAGCGGCGGGCCGACAAGGTCGCCAAGATCCGCTTCCCGGAACCGGCCCCCTGCGGCCGGACTCCGCTCACCGCGGAGGGTTTGTCGAAATCGTACGGATCTTTGGAGATATTCACCGACGTCGACCTCGCCGTCGACCGGGGCAGCCGCGTCGTCATCCTCGGCCTGAACGGCGCGGGCAAGACGACCCTGCTGCGCCTGCTGGCGGGCGTCGACGAGCCCGACACCGGGACGGTCGTCGCCGGGCACGGGCTGCGGGTCGGCTACTACGCGCAGGAGCACGAGACCCTGGACGTCGAACGGTCCGTCCTGGAGAACATGCAGTCGGCGGCGCCGGGCATGGCGCCGGTCGAGGTCCGCAAGATCCTCGGCTCGTTCCTGTTCTCCGGCGACGACGTCGACAAGCCCGCGGGCGTGCTGTCCGGCGGCGAGAAGACCCGGCTGGCGCTGGCGATGCTGGTGGTGTCCAGCGCGAACGTCCTGCTGCTCGACGAGCCCACCAACAACCTCGATCCGGCCAGCCGCGCGGAGATCCTCGGGGCCCTGCGGACGTTCGCCGGCGCCATCGTCCTGGTCACCCACGATGAGGGCGCGGTCGACGCGCTGGCGCCGGAAAGAGTGATTTTGCTGCCGGATGGGGTGGAAGACATCTGGAGTGACGAGTTTGCCGATCTGGTGGCGCTCGCGTGACCTGCGCGGTGACTTCCGCAGATCTTTTCTGGCCGAGTGGGTAGCCGAACAGCCGGGAATGACTGATCATGGCGGGGGATAACGCAGCGGTCACCACATCACTACGGGAGGTACTCGTGGCCGAGACCCTTAAGAAGGGCACCCGCGTGACCGGTGCCGAGCGCGACAAGCTGGCGGCGGACCTGAAGAAGAGGTACGACTCCGGCGAGAGCATCCGCGCCCTGGCAGCCGCCACCGGCCGCTCCTACGGTTTCATCCACCGGATTCTGACCGAGTCCGGCGTCAACCTGCGCGGTCGCGGTGGCGCGACCCGGGGCAAGAAGTCCTGACCGGACACCGCCCCCGGATGAGCGCACGGCCCGGACCGCCGCCGTGGCCGACCGAGTAAGGTTCGGTCGCGGCGGCGGACGGGTTCCGGGTCCCGCCCCGTGGACGGCGGGGCGGGACCCGCACGCTCATCGGAAGGAAGCGCATGCAGGACGCGACGACGGGCGGCCCACCGGACGGCCCACCGGACGGCCGACCGGAATCGGCCACCCGACCGCCCGAAACCAGCCCGGCGGTGCCGGGTCTCGACGAGGCGGGCCTCGCCCTTGAGATCGACGGACCCGTCGCCACCATCACCCTGAACCGCCCCGAGCGGCGCAACTCCCTGACGTTCGCGACCTGGCGCGCGCTCGCAGCGATCGGTCGCTCCCTTTCCATCGGCCCGGACGGCGTGCGCGTCGTCGTCGTGCGGGGCGCGGGCCCGTCGTTCTCGGCGGGCATCGACCTCGAGATGTTCTCGGGCAGGGGCGGCGGCGTGCCCGACGGCTCCGACGCCGAGGCCGCCGACCGCTTCATCGCCGAGCTGCAATCCGGCTACACCTGGCTGCGGCGCCCCGACATCGTCTCGGTGGCCGCCGTGCACGGCCACGCCATCGGCGCCGGGTTCCAGCTGGCGCTGTCGTGCGACATCCGTGTGGTCGCCGACGACGCCACGTTCTGCATGAAGGAGCCCGCGCTCGGGCTCGTCCCCGACCTCACCGGCACCAAGCCGCTGGTGGAGATCGTCGGCGTCGGGCGCGCCCTGGAGCTGTGCCTGACCGCCAGGACCGTGCTCGCCGACGAGGCCGCCCGGATCGGGCTCGCCGAGATCCTCGTCCCGCGCGACGGCCTGGACGCCGCCGTCCGCGACCTGACCGGAGCGCTGCTCGCCGTCAACCCCGGCGCCGCCGCCGCGACGAAGCGGCTGCTGTGGCAGGCCGCCGGGAACACCCTCGAACAGCAGAGCGCCGCCGAGCGCCACGAGCAGACCGGCCGCCTCCGCGCCCTGTCGGGCATGTGAAAAGGGCCGGGAGCTTGGTGCTCCCGGCCCCCTTTCGCACTTACCTGCCTACTGGAGTGACTCGCGGCCGCCGCGGGCCAGCGGGAGCAGGATCTTGCTGATGCCGGGGCGCATGCCGACCTCTGTACCGGCCGGGTAGCGCAGCGTGTAGTGGTAGTCGGTCGACAGCACGATCACGCCGAGCCGGTGACCGGCCTTGACCACGTAGTCGGTGGGTTCGAGGTTCCACCGGAGCGAGTACTCCCTGCCGGGCTTGATCGGCTCGGAGCGGCTGAAGCTGTGCCGGTTCCGCACGTCCAGCCAGCCGCGCGTGATGACCTTGTACGGCGCGGTCTCCATCCTGTGCTTCTGCCGGATCGTGCAGCCGACGTCACCGGTCACGCTCTCCCCGAAGCAGACCTGCTCGGTCGTGTTGACCCGCGCGCCCGTCGGACGGCTGTCGGTGCCGTAGTCGACCAGCAGCGCCGTCAGGTACGGGGACCGTCCGTCGAGCGAGGCCCGGACCGACATCGACGGGATGCCGTTCACGCGGACGGGCTCGCGCAGCGTTCCCGTCAGGTAGGCGAGCCGGTTCGGGTCCGCCTGGTCCTCGTTGACGAGGAGTTGCTCGGCGGTGCGGGTCCGGCCCGCGTCGGTGAACGTCTGCGTCCTGCCCGGCCGCGGCCAGAGCCCGAGGGTGCCCGGCTGCCCGGACGGCCCCGACCCGGCGGCGTTCAGGCTGAGCGGGACGGTGCGGGTGCCGGGGACGGGCCAGTCGCGTGCGGTCTCCCACGTCCCGTCCGGGCGCTCGACGTCCACGCGTGGCTCGCGCTCGATGCCGTTGCGGATGCCGTACAGGTAGCGGTCGAACCAGTGGTGCGTCTGCCGCAGCCACTCCTCGACGCGCCAGCGGAACGGCGTGGCGTGGTTGGCCTGGTGCAGCCACAGCTTGCGCGGCACGCCCGCCTTCTTCAGGGCGTTCCACCACTGCACGGAGTTCTTGACCTTGACGTTCCAGTCGTTGACGCCGTGCACGACCATGACGGCGGCGCGCACCTTGCGCGCCTGGCCGACGTAGTCGCGCTGAGCCCAGACCTTGCTGTAGTCGCCGGTCTCGCGGTCCTGGGTGTCCGTGATGTCCTGGATGATCTTCGCGCAGACCTCGGGGTTCTTGCGGGTCAGCACCACCTTGGCCAGGATGTCCAGGTCCTCGCCCTGGAAGCCGCCGGGCGCGATCACGCCGCCGTTCGCGCGGTAGTAGTCGTACCAGCTGGAGATCCCGGCGATCGGGACGATGGCCTTCAGCCCCTCGACGCCGGTCGCGGCGGCCATGTTCGGCAGCGTCCCGTTGTAGGACTGGCCGATCATGCCGACGTTGCCGGTGGACCAGCCCGCCTTCACCGGGGAGCCGTCGGGCGCCCAGCCGCGGGCGCGGCCGTTCAGCCAGTCCACCGCGGCCTTGGCGCCGGCCTGCTCGTCGCGGTCGCCGGACGTCGGGCAGCCGGTCGAGCCGCCCGTCCCGATGCTGTCCAGGTTGGCGATCGCGTACCCGCGCGGCAGGAAGTAGTTGTCGTAGTAGCCGGGGAAGATCTCGGCGAGGCCGCGCTGCGGCGGCGCGAGCGACCGTCCCTGGGCCCCGTCGATGTCGACCGGGTACAGCGGGACGTCGTGGGTGCCGGCCCAGTACGGGCTGGCCTCCAGGATCGTCGGGACCCTGAGGCCGGCGGTGTCGGTCTCCTTCGGCCGCATGATCCGCATCTGGACGCGGTCGCGGGCGCCGTCGCGGTCGCTGTCGACGCTGGTCTCGATGTTCACGATCTGGGTGACGGCGTCGGCGCGGGAGTAGATCGGCTGTGTCTCACCGTCGCGCACGAGGCTGTTCGCCGCGGGCGCGGTTTCGGACGGCGCGGACCTCGTGGGTCCGGCCGCCCCCGCTGGCAGCGCGGTGAGGGCGAGCAGCACGGCGGTGAGGGTCACCACGCCGGTGCCGCCGCGCGGGAGGCGTTGTTTCACAGGGGCTCCTGGGGGGTGTGAGCCTGAAGTTGTGGACATCATTAAGGCCTAGCGCGGCGGTGAAGTCCATAAGCGGCCCGCGTCCGGCCGCCGCCAGCGCGTGACAGCGTCACGAGGCCGTTACGCCGTGAGCGGACGGGGGAAGGCGGCCGGGCGGCCCGGCGTTGCCGTCAGCGGATACTGAGATGCTTACTTGATTACACATTTGTCTGGACCTCGGAGGCGCTTGTGGGAATGCCGGGAATGCCGGGCAACGGCTGGCAGGTGATGGCCTCGTTCCGCAGGGACGGCTCCGTCACCCGGCAGAAGCTCAAGCCCGGCACCGTCGGGCGGATCGCGGGCTACGCCCGGCCCTACGTCCGCGAGCTGGTGCTGTTCCTCGCGCTGAACTCGCTGGCGGCGCTGATCGTCGTCGCGAACCCGCTGCTGCTGAAGGGGATCATCGACCGCGGCATCGCGCCCGGACGCCAGGACCTGGTCGTCTGGTTCGCGGTCGCCGTCGCCGGGCTCGCGCTGCTGGAGGCCGTGCTCGGCCTGGCGCAGCGCTGGTACTCGGCCCGCATCGGCGAGGGGCTCATCTACGACCTGCGCAGCCAGGTGTTCGCGCACGTCCAGCGGCAGCCCGTCGCGTTCTTCATGCGCGCCCAGACCGGGTCGCTCGTCAGCCGCCTCAACAACGACGTCATCGGCGCGCAGCGCGCCATCACCACCACCCTGTCGTCGGTGGTGTCCAACGTGATCAGCCTGGTCGTGGTGGTGGTCACGATGATGATCCTGTCCTGGCAGGTCACGCTGATCGCGCTGCTGCTGCTCCCGATCTTCATCCTGCCGGCCAAGTGGGTCGGCAAGCGGCTGCAGCGCGTCAGCCGCGAGCAGATGGTGCTGGACGCCGAGATGGGCTCGCTGATGACCGAGCGGTTCAACGTCGCGGGCGCGATGCTGGTCAAGCTCTACGGGCGGCCCGTCGAGGAGGAGGAGAACTTCTCCGGCCGGGCCGCGCGCGTCCGCGACATCGGGATCATCGCGGCCATGTACGGGCGGGTGTTCTTCACCGCGCTGACGCTCGTCGCGGCCCTCGCCACCGCGATGGTCTACGGCGTCGGCGGCTTCCTCGTCGTGGACGGCAGCTTCCAGCTCGGCACGCTCGTCGCGCTCGCCACCCTGCTGACCCGCATGTACGGGCCGCTCACCGCGCTGTCGAACGTCCATGTGGACGTTATGACCGCGCTGGTCAGCTTCGACCGCGTCTTCGAGGTCCTCGACCTCAAGCCGCTGATCCGCGACCGCGACGACGCCCGCCCCCTCAACGGGAACGGGGCGGCGCCGTCGGCGGCAGCGGCGGCGGCAGCGGCGTTGTCGAAGGGCCCCTCGCTGTCCAAGGCTCCGTCGCTGTCCAAGGCGCCGTCGGTCGAGTTCGACCATGTCCGGTTCGCCTACCCGTCGGCGGACGAGGTGTCGCTGGCCTCGCTGGAGTCGATCGCCCGCACCGACACCGCCCCCTCGCGCGAGGTCCTGCACGACGTCGACTTCACCGCCGCGCCGGGGCAGCTCGTCGCGCTCGTCGGGCCGTCCGGCGCCGGGAAGTCGACGATCACGCACCTGGTGTCGCGGCTGTACGACGTGTCCGACGGCGCGGTGAAGATCGGCGGCGCGGACGTCCGCGGCGTCACCCTCGACTCGCTGCGCGCCGAGATCGGCGTGGTCAGCCAGGACGCGCACCTGTTCCACGACACCATCGGCGAGAACATGCGCTACGCCCGCCCGGACGCCTCCGACGCCGAGATCCTCGCCGCGCTGGACGCCGCGCAGATCGGCGGGCTCGTCGCCGGGATGCCCGAGGGCCTGGACACCGTCGTCGGCGACCGCGGCTACCGGCTGTCGGGCGGGGAGAAGCAGCGGCTGGCGATCGCGCGGCTGCTGCTCAAGGCGCCGTCGGTGGTCGTCCTGGACGAGGCGACCGCGCACCTGGACTCCGAGTCCGAGGCGGCCGTCCAGCAGGCCCTGCGGACGGCCCTCGCCGGACGGACGTCCCTGGTGATCGCGCACCGGCTGTCGACGATCCGGGAGGCCGACCAGATCCTGGTGATCGACGGCGGCCGGGTCGCCGAGCGCGGGCGGCACGAGGAGCTGCTGCTCGAAGGCGGCCTGTACGCCGAGCTGTACCGCACGCAGTTCGCGCACCAGCGCGACGAGGAACTGCGGACGGAACCGCTCGGCGCGGAGTGACCGGCGCCCGCGCAGCGATCGGAGCCGAGCTCAGAGATCGGAGCCGAGGCGGTAGCCGAGCCGCCGCAGCTCGGTCCCGGCGACCTTCTCGACCTGGGCGGCCTGCCGCGGTGTCAGCCGCTCCCGCCACGACCCGACCCCGCCGCCCGCCTCGCCCCCGGCCCCGCCGCGGTCACCGGGGGCGCGGACCAGGCCCGTCAGCGCGTTCCTGGAGATCGGCGCGTCCAGGAACCCGGCCAGGTCGGCGGTGACGCGGCGCGGCCTGGCCACCAGTTCCTCGTACCGGACGGTGAACAGCTGCTCCTCCGGGACCTGCTGCCGGAGCCGCGCGCTGAGCCGCACCGACCCGCGCCAGCGCAGCGCGCACTTGACCGCTGGCGCGGCGCGCGGCCACCGGTTCCGCTCGGTGTGGTCCTCGACCCCGAGGAACGGGTTGGGGAACACCGTGTCGAGGTTGTCGAGGGCCGGTTTGAACCAGGCCAGGCAGCGTTCGTCGTCGAGCATGTCGGCGACGGCGTCACGGCCGTCCCGGATGACCTGCACGAGCTGCGCGTCCGGGAACGCGTCCAGGAGCACGTCGGCGCTGTAGATCAGGTCGGGGGACGCGTCGCCGAACCGGACGATCCCGCCCGGCTCCACGCACGGCCCCGCCGGGTCGTCGGCGTCTTCGGACGTCCGGGGCGGGAGCCCGGCCAGGTCGCGGCACTCGTCCGTGCACTGCGCGCAGGACCGGCCGGTCACCAGCCACGCCTCGGCGTAGGCGTCCCGCAGGACCCGCGCCGCGCCCTGCCCGCGCTCGCTCGCGATCGCCGGCCGCCGCGCGAACGCGTAGGTGACGCGCAGGACGCCGTGACGCCCGGTGGTCAGATGGAAGCCGGGGGAGCGCTTCACCGCGCGCGCCAGCGGCTCCGCGCCCGAGTGCGGAGCGCCCAGGATGAACACCGGGCGGCGGACCTTGGTGCCGTTGACCACCAGGATGTGCGGTGTCGACCTCATACCGGGCCAAGTTTGTCACCTTTTGAAGACGAGTCGGTCCGTGACGCTCCGTGAGGTCCTGCCGGGACCGTTCGGGGCCTAACATGTTGCGGGTGGACGCTCCCCAGACGCTCGCCGCGTTTCTGCCCGACGCGATGGCGATCACCGTGCTCACCGGCGCCGGGATCTCCACCGACAGCGGCATCCCCGACTTCCGTGGCCCCCAGGGCGTCTGGACGAAGGACCCGGCCGCCGAGGCGGCGGCCACGATCGACGCCTACGTCGCGGTCCGGGACGTGCGCCGCCGCGCCTGGCGCTCCCGGCGCGACAGCCCCGTCTGGGACGCCGAGCCCAACGCCGCCCACGCCGCGCTCGTCGAGCTGGAGCGGGCCGGCCGGCTCCGCGCCCTGATCACCCAGAACATCGACGGGCTGCACCAGCGCGCCGGGTCCGGCGAGACCACGGTCATCGAGATCCACGGGACCATGCGCGAGGCCGTCTGCCTGGCCTGCGGCCTGCGCACCCCGATGCCCGAGATCCTCAAGCGCGTCGACGCAGGCGAGGACGACCCGCCCTGCGCGGAGTGCGGCGGCGTCCAGAAGTCCGCGACGATCTCCTTCGGGCAGGCGCTCGACCAGGACGTCCTCGACGCGGCGATCCTCGCGGCCCGGTCCTGCGACCTGTTCCTGGCGGTGGGGACGTCGCTGACCGTCCAGCCCGCCGCCGGGCTGTGCCTGGAGGCCGTCGACCACGGCGCCCGGCTGGTGATCATCAACGCGGCGCAGACGCCGTACGATGACCTGGCCGACGCGGTGCTGCGGCGCCCCATCGGCGAGACGCTCCCGCGCCTCGCCCGAATCGCGCTCGGTACGGGGAGCTGACGGGGAGATGATCAGTTGGTGCGTGGTGACCGGCCGGCCCTTCCACTGGCGTCCGGATCCTGACAGGCTCTATCCGTCGCGGAGCGAGGAGGGGTCGGGTTGAACAGCGGGGGCGCCCGGACGGAGGCGGCTGAGGAGCCCTCCGGCGAGCTCGCCGCGGGTCTGCCCGGCGGGCGGGCGCAGGCCCGCCAGGCCCGCAGATACGGCCGATTGCGCCCCGGTGACCGGGTGGTCGTGATCGCGCCGAGCGGCCCCGCCGACCCCGCCCGCCTTGAGCGGGGTGTCGCCGTCCTGCGCGATCTCGGCCTTGACGCGGTCGTCGGAAAGCACGCCCTCGACCGTGTCAACCTGGGCGCGCCTGGACCGGTCCGCGACGACTGGCACCGGCTGGCCGGGAGCGACGCCGACCGGGCCGCCGACCTCCAGGACGCCTGGTGCGACCCGCGCGTCCGCGCCGTGATCTGCGCGCGGGGCGGCTACGGCGCCACTCGCGTCCTCGACCTGCTCGACTGGGAGGCCCTCGGCGCCGCGACGCGCGCGTCGGCCACGTCCGGCCGCGGGCCGAAGATCCTGCACGGCTCCAGCGACATCACCGCCCTGCACACCGCCTTCGGGACGCGCCTCGGCGTCACCACGTCGTTCGGCCCGATGCCCGCCGGAGTGATCGCCGACCTCGCCCCGGCCGTATCGCAGGGCATGCCCGACGAACGACTCGACGGCCTCCGCGCGGCCCTCTTCGGCGGCCCCGTGACCCTGCCCGGCACGCACGCGCTGAGCCCCGGACGCGCGGAGGGCCCCCTCACCGGCGGCACCCTCTCGCTCCTGACCGCCCTGCTCGGCACCCCGTACGCGCCGCCGCCCGCCGCCGGCCGCGTGGCGTTCCTGGAGGACGTCA
>JBOHBY010000719.1:0-2113 GCA_050698635.1 Spirillospora sp. | reverse complement strand
GCCCGGCCACGCGCCGTGGACCGACGGCAGGGCGCTGGTCGAATGGGCGCGGCGCGCGGAGCGGCGCGGGTTCAGCACGCTCGCCGTGAGCGACCGGCTCGTATGGACGACCCCGGAGCCGCTGATCACCCTGGCCGCGGCCGCCGGGGCGACCAGCCGCATCGGGCTGCTCACCAGCGTGCTGCTGGCGCCGCTGCGCGCCGACCACGCGCTGTTCGCCACGGCCGTCACCACGCTGGACCAGGTCGCCGGGGCCGGGCGGCTCAGGCTCGGCCTCGCCGCCGGGTTCCGCGACGACGACTTCGCGGTCGGCGGCGTCGACTACCGCACCCGCGGCAGGCGGTTCGATGAGCTTCTGGGCACGCTGGACGACGTCGCCGTCCGGGGTGGCGTGGACGGGCACGAGCCCGTCGGCCCGCCGCCAGCCACCCCCGGCGGGCCGCCGCTGCTGTTCGGCGGCGACTCGCCCGCCGCGCTCCGGCGGATCGTGACCCGCGGCACCGGATGGATCGCCGGTGACGCCACGGTGGAGGCCGTCCAGGAGTTCATGCCGGGCCTGCGGAAGGCCTGGACGGACGCGGGCAGGCCGGGATCGCCACGGCTGGTCGCGTCGGTGATGTACGCGCTCGGGCCGAAGGCGCGGCAGTCCCTCACCGACGCCATCGGCCCGTACTACTCCTTCGCCGGGCCCGAGTACGCCGAGTACGGCGTCTCCCAGGCCTACAGCTCCGCCGAGCGGATCAGGACGGCGGTCGACGCATTCGCCCGGATCGGCTGCGACGAGCTGATCTTCACGGGCAACGACCCCGACCCGGACCAGGTCGACCTGCTGGCGGACGCCGTCGGCCTCTGATCCGGCGGAGGGTCACGGCCCTTCGGGGTCGACGATGTCGCGGTCGACCCAGAACGGGTCGACCAGCGAGCGCAGCCGGTCCGCGCCGACGCGCTCCAGGACGTCAAGTGCCGCGATGTTGTCGGTGAGCTGCTGCATGCTCGTGGAGCCGAACAGCACCGTGCTGGTGGACGGGTGCGTCAGGGTGAAGGCGATGCAGAGCTGCGCCGGGGTGGCCTCCAGCTCCTCGGCCAGCTCGGCCAAGCCCTGCGCGGCCTGCTGGATGCGCGGGCGGATGTCGCCGGGGTCCCGGCCGATCTGCCGGGACTCGCCCGACTTTCCGGCCAGGATGCCGCCCTCCAGGACGTCCGACGCCTGGAGCGACACGCCGTCGGCGAACACGGCCGCGAACGGCTCGCCGTCGGGGATGGACCGCCGGCACGGGCTGTACTTCAACTGCGCGAGCTGCGGGCCCGGCGACCCGGCGGCGAGGGCGTGCTCGCGGATCGTCCGGACGGCGGTGGCCGACCAGTTGTTGACGCCCCAGCAGCCGAGCAGGCCCTCGCGCTCCAGCGCGGCGAGGTCCCCGGCGAGCGCCTTGAGGTCGAGGTCGTCGCTGCGGATGTCGCCGAGGACGGCGACGTCCGCGTGGTCGGCGCCGACGCGGAACAGCGCGTTGACGAGCTGGTCGCGCATCGAGTGCTCGGGGTACCCCTCCAGCCACAGCTTCGTGGACAGCAGGTACTCGTCCCGGGCGATCCCGGCGGCGCGGACCATCGCGGAGAAGATCACGTCGGTGAACACCGGCGGGTGCACGCCGGGGATCCCGTAGACGGCGACGTCGAACAGGTTGATGCCGGAGTCGGCGGCGTGCCGGATCATCGTGACGGCGTCGCCGAAGTCCATCCGGTCGTAGGTGTGCCAGGAGCCGAGCGACAGGACGGACGCCTCCGGCCCGGCCGAGCCGAGGCGGCGGTGCGGGACCTGCCGGGCAGGGGGGTTCTGCGAAGACACGATGGGGGCGTTCCTTACCGGTTGGGGTTGATGACGGCCTTGACCTGCTCCAGCCGCGACATGGCGGTCAGCGCGCCGGACGCGCCGCCCAGGCCCTCGGGGGCGCTGAACAGGTCGTCCCAGGGGAAGCGGTCGTGGGAGGTGCGCAGGAACTCGACGCTGCGGTACAGGTCGCCGACGTCGCCGTTCAGCGAGCCGAGCACGTTCAGCTCCTTGCCCATGATCGCGCCGAGCACGATCTCGTCGGGCTTGGGCCCGGTGCTGCCG
>JBOHBY010000718.1:0-11522 GCA_050698635.1 Spirillospora sp. | reverse complement strand
CGGGGCGGCCGGGCCCGGCGCCGTGTGTCAGGTCTCCTTGAAGATCCTGTGGAGCAGGTCGCGGCTTTCGGCCGATTCCATGGCCGTGGTCGCGAGCTGGTTCATGATGTGCCGGTAGTAGTCGACCTCGGCCTGCTTGTTGAGGTACTGCGCGTTGGTGAGCTGTTCGAGGTACACCACGTCGAGAAGGTCGCGTTCGGGCAGGCGCACGACGGAGAAGGGACCTCCCGCTGCCGCGTGGCCGCCGACGCGGAACGGCAGTACCTGAATGGTGACGTTCGGACGTTCGGAAATGTCGATGAGGTGCTGGATCTGCGCCCGCATGACATCGGTCCCGCCGATCGGACGGCGCAGCGCCGCCTCATCGATGATCGCCCACAGTTTGCAGGGCTCAGGCCGGCAAAGAATCCGCTGCCGCCGCATGCGCAACTCGACACGGCGCGCGAGTTCGTCCGGGACGGGCGTATGCCCGAGCCGGATCACGGCACGCGCATAATCCTCGGTTTGCAACAGCCCTTGGACGAACTGAATCTCATAGGAGCGGACGACGTCCGCGGCCTGCTCCAGCCCGTAGTAGCCCTGCGCCCAGTCGGGGATCAGGTCGCAGTAGGGCTGCCACCAGCCGGGAGTGTTGGCCTGCTTGGCCAGGGCGAGCAGGATGACGCGTTCGGCCTCGTCGACGACGCCGTAGAGGGTGAGAAGGTCGGCGACGTCCCGCTGCTTGAAACCGCTCCGTCCGAGTTCCAGGCGGCTGATCTTCGAGTGGGACGCGCGGATCGCCTCGCCCGCCTCCTCGCGGGTGACCAGGCATTCCTCCCGGAGCCTGCGGAGCCGGGCGCCCAGCACCATCCGGGGCACGGCCGGCCCGGGATGCGCGTCATCGCGGACCCGGCCGTTCGGCGGGCAGCCCGCGGCATCGGCAATGACCATGGTCGCTCCTTACGCGATGGCCGCCAGCATAGCGACCACGCCCGCACTCCCGGTCATTTGCGCCCGATGCCGCCGAACGAATTCACCTCGAAAGTCGTCTCGATGTGCGCGACCTCCGGACGCCACCACTGGAGCGGCACGATCCCGGGTTCGAGCAATTCCAGGCCGTCGAAGAAATGCGCGACCTGTTCCGGGGAACGCAGCCGGTACGGGACCGCGCCGCTGTCGTTGTATCCCTCCAATGCCTTCGAGTTCGCCTCGCTCGCGCTGGTGCTGTCGTAGAGCACGAGGAAGCTGCCGGGGGCCAGGCCGTCCAGCAGCCGGTCGATGATCTCCTTCGGCCGCCCCTCGTCGGGGACGTGCCCGAGGATCCCCATCAGCATGAGCGCGACCGGCCGGTCGAAGTCGAGCTTCTCCGCGGCGGCTTCGAGGATCGTGCCCGGTTCGCGCAGGTCGGCGTCGATGTAGTCGGTCATGCCCTCGGGCGTGCTGGTCAGCAGCGCCCGCGCGTGCGACAGGACGAGGGGGTCGTTGTCCACGTACACGATCCGGCTTTCGGGGGCGACCCGCTGCGCGACCTCGTGGGTGTTGTCGACCGTGGGCAGGCCGGTGCCGACGTCCAGGAACTGCCGGACCCCGGCCTCGGCGGCCAAATACCGGACGGCCCGCGCGAGAAAGTACCGGGCGACGCGCGCCACGTCCACGATCCCCGGATAGACCTCGCAGAACTGGTCGCCGGCCTCGCGGTCGACCGGATAGTTGTCCTGGCCGCCCAGCCAGTAGTTCCAGACGCGGGCCGAGTGCGGCACCGTCGTGTCGATCTGGGGCGACGGCTGGAGCTCGGGAACGGTCGAGCCGTCTGATTCATCGGTCACGGGGATCACTACTCCTACCGCGCGGATGCTGCCGGGACCGCCCACAATCTAGTCCCCGTCCAGGCCCCGGCCCAGGCCCTCCAGGGGGCGGAATCGCCCTGGCCGCAAGTGGCTCCGCGGCCGCCGGTAACGAGGGGCGAACGGATCTTGACTGGCAAGCATACGTATGTTCTCATTCATCAGACAAAGTACGAACTGGCAGTACCGTCACACCCCAGGCAGCCCCGCGCAGGAACCCTGCGAACACGATCCGGGCCCGTCTCCTCCGAACGCAGGAACCCTGCGGGCGATCGGGTCCGCCTCTTCCGGACGTCCGACACCGCCCCACCCGGAGGGGCCGCAAGGACCACCCCCGTCACAACACCACATTCTGGTTCGGAGGACCCCCAGATGCGGAAACAGCTCTTCGTTGCGGCTGCCGCAACGTTCCTGATGGTCGTGAGCGCGTGTAGCGCGGATACCGACGATCCGGCCGACGGCGGCGGCAAAGCGTCGAAACCGAAACAGAATGTCGCCTGCCCGACGGTCGACCCGGCCGCGATCGACAAGAACGCGACGTTCACCTGGATGTACAGCGTCGCCAACACGAGCTTCGACCCGGACAAGGTCACGACCAGCAACAGCTGGATGTACCTGTTCCCCGTCTACGACACCCTGATCCGCATCGACGCCAACGGCGAGCCGGTGCCGATGCTGGCGAAGAAGTGGGAGATCGGTGACGGCGGCAAGAGCCTGACGCTGCACCTCATCGACAACTGGAAGTACCACGACGGGACGCCGTTCGACGCGGCGTCCGTCAAGGCGAACATCGACCGGCACCGCGGACCCAAGACCTTCAACAAGCAGGCCCTGAGCGACGTCACGGGGGTCGACGTCGTGGACAAGGCCACCGTGAAGGTGAAGACGAAGACCGGCGCCGCGCCGCTCGTCGGGATCCTCGCCAGCTCGGCGGGCATGATGATGAGCCCGAAGGTGTTCGACGACCCGGGCCAGGCGTCCAAGCCCACCGGCGGGTCCGGCGCGTTCAAGGTGACGTCGTACGAGCCCAACACGAAGGTCGAGTACACGCCGGTCCCCGGCTACTGGGACCCGAAGGCCGTCAACGTCGCGAAGATGGTCTTCCTCATCTCCAGCAACGACAACGCGCGGCTGAACGCCACCATCACCGGGACCGCGGACGTCACGTTCCTGCGTTCCAGCATGTACCAGCCGGCCAAGGACGCGAACCTCGTCGTCTGCCAGAAGCCGAGCCTGGCGAGCTTCACCATCGCGGTGAACACCAAGAAGGCCCCCTTCGACAAGAAGGAGGTCCGCCAGGCGCTGAACTACGCGATCAACCGCGAGGCGGTGAACGAGCTGCAGGGCGGGTTCTGCCAGCCCGGCGTGCAGATGTTCCCGAACAGCTACTACGCCTCGGACCCGTCGCTCACCCCGGACGCGTACAAGTACGACCCGGCCAAGGCGAAGGAACTGCTCGCCAAGGCGGGCGTGAACAACCTGTCGTTCACCCTTGAGACCGACAACCTCGACGCCTACCAGCGGGTCGCGGAACTCATCCAGGCGAACCTCCAGGAGGTCGGCGTCAAGATGACGATCCGGCCGGTCGAGCTGCCCAAGCTGATGGAGGGCTTCTCGGTCAACAAGAACGTCGACGCGATCATGGTGCAGCAGAAGGCGGACGCCGACCCGAGCATCCAGATCGCCTCGTACTACGGTGCCGACGGGTTCAGCAACCCGGGCGGGTACTCGAACCCGACGATCAACGATCTGGCCACCAAGGCCAAGGCCGCCGAGAACCGCGAGGCCGCCAAGAGCATCTACAAGCAGCTCTTCCGGGCGGCCCACGACGACGCGGCGCAGCCGATCACGCTGTGCCACCTCAACACGCCGATGGCGATGAACAAGAAGGTCATGGGTCTGGAGATCTACGTCGACGGTTCGCGCCAGTTCCGCGGGATCGCCGTCAAGAAGTGACCCGCCGATAGCGGAGCGGGTTCCAGCCGGTGCACGGGGCCGGCTGGGACCCGCTCAACCACCCAGAACGGAGGGCTCGGCGTGCTGCGGTTGCTGTGCGTGCGACTCCTGGCGATGATCCCGCTCCTGGTCATCGTCAGCTTCCTGATCTACAGCCTCATCGCGTTGGTCCCGGGCGGCCCCGAGGTGGCGCTGGCCGGAAGCAACCCGACGCCCGAGCGGATCGCGCAGATCCGCGAGGAACTCGGACTCGACGAACCGTTCCTCATCCAGTACTGGAACTGGCTGACGGACGTCCTCCAGGGCGACCTCGGGAACTCCTTCGTCGACAACCAGAGCGTCTGGTCGGCGGTCGCGGCCGGATTCCCGGTCACCCTCTCGCTGGTCGTCCTCACCCTGCTCATCGCGGCGGTGCTGGGGCTGGCGCTCGGGCTGGCCGCCGGGCTGCGTCCCGGCAGCTGGCTGGACCGGATCTCGACCGTCACCGCGAGCGCGTTCATGGCCCTGCCGTACTTCTGGGTCGGCATGATGCTCGTGCTCATCTTCGCCATCCAGACGCGGATGCTCCCGGCCGTCGGCTACGTGCCCTTCGCCGACGACCCGGTGGACTGGTTCAAGCACCTCATCCTCCCGGCGTTCTCGCTCGCGACCGTCCCGACGGCGGTCGTCGCCAGGCAGACCCGCGCGGCGGTGACGTCGGTGATGCAGGAGGACTACATCCGCACGGCCAAGGCGAAGGGCCTGCACCCGAGGCGGGTGGCGGGCAAGCACGTGATGAAGAACGCCGCCGTGCCCGTCGTCACCGCGTTCGGCGTCGAGGCGAACCGGCTGATCGGGGCGACGGTCGTCATCGAGCAGCTGTTCGCGCTGCCCGGCGTCGGGAAGCTCGCCTACTTCTCGGTGTTCTCCCGGGACTTCCCGATGGTGCAGGGCATCCTGCTGATCACAGCCGTGCTGATCATGCTGGTCAACCTCGCGGTCGACCTGTCGTACGGCTACTTCAACCCGAAGGTCAAGGTGTCATGACGTCGAGTGACAGCGTGACTTCGAAGGACAGTGTGGACCTCGGCAAACCGGTCGCCCCACCGGCCGAAGACGTCGTCGCTGCCGCCGCCGACGTCGCCGAGCACGTCTCCCGGGGACGCGCCACGCTGCGCCGGTTCCGGGCCAACAGGTCGGCCGTCGTCGGCTGCGCGCTGCTGCTGCTGATCATCGTCATCGCCGTGGCGGCGCCGCTCATCGCTCCCTACGGCCCGGCGCAGGTCGACATCAGCGACCGGCTGTCCGGACCGAGCGGCGTGCACTGGCTCGGCACCGACGCGCTCGGACGCGACACCCTCAGCCGCCTCATGTACGGCGGACGGGTCTCGCTCGCCGCGGCGGGCCTCGCCGTCCTGATCGCGACGGTCATCGGCCTGCCGCTCGGGCTCGCCGGCGGCTACTTCGGCGGGATCGTCGAATGGCTGCTGGACCGGGCGGCGGACGTCCTCATGTCGTTCCCCGCGATCGTGCTGACCATCGCGATCATCGCGGCGGTCGGGCCGGGGCTGACGACGGCGATGGTGTCGCTGGGCATTGTGTACGCACCACGGATGTACCGCGTCGTCCGCGGTAGCACCATCGAGGTACGACGCGAGGTCTACATCGAGGCGTCCACGAGCATCGGGACGCCGCACCACATGATCCTGCGCAGGCGGGTGCTGCCGAACATCCTGCCGGCGGCGCTCGTCCAGCTGTCGTTCCTGCTCGCGTCCGCGCTGCTGGCCGAGGTGACGATCAGCCTGCTGGGCCTCGGCGCGCTGCCGCCGACGGCGAGCTGGGGCAGCATGCTCGGGCAGGCGTTCCAGGAGATGCGCAGCCAGCCGTCGCTCGCCGTGTACCCCGGCATCGCCATCGCGGTCGCGACCCTGTGCTTCAACCTGGTCGGCGACGGTCTGCGGGACGCGTTCGGCCGCGAGACGAGGAAGGCCTGATGACCGCAGCGAAGCGAGGATCTTCAGGCCTTCCGCCGCGGGGGTCTGGGGGTCGTCCCCCAGAAAGGCGGAGCCTGATGAAGACGAAGGGGAAAGCGGACAGCGACCGGCTGTTGCAGATCGACGATCTTCATGTCGACTTCCTGACCGACCGCGGGTGGACGAACGTCGTCGCGGGCGTGTCCTTCGACGTCGGGCCCGGTGAGATCGTCGGCCTGGTCGGCGAGTCCGGGTCGGGCAAGAGCGTCACGAGCCTGTCGGTGCTGCGGCTGCTCCCGGACGCGTACGCGCGCACCCCGTCCGGCCAGATCCGCTACCAGGACCGGGACCTGATCGGCATGCCGGCGCGGGAGCTGCGCGACATCCGCGGCAACGAGATCTCGATGATCTTCCAGGAGCCGATGACGAGCCTGAACCCGGCCTTCACCATCGGCGACCAGATCGCCGAGGTGTACCGGCGGCACAAGGGCGGCTCGCGGCGCGCCGCGTTCGCCCGCGCCGCCGAGATGCTCGACCTCGTCGGGATCCCGGACGCGGGCAGCCGCGTCAAGGACTACCCGCACGAGTTCTCCGGCGGGATGCGGCAGCGGGCCATGATCGCGATGGCGCTGGCGTGCGAGCCGAAGCTGCTGATCGCCGACGAGCCCGCCACCGCGCTGGACGTGACCGTCCAGGCGCAGATCGTCGCGCTGCTGTCGCGGCTGCGCGACGAGACGGGCTGCGGCATCCTCTTCATCACCCACGACCTCGGGCTGGTCGTCGAGCTGGCCGACCGGGTCGTCGTGATGTACGCGGGCGAGGTGGTGGAGACCGCCGCCGCGCTCGACCTCTACAACGCGCCGAAGCATCCGTACACGGCGGGGCTGCTGAGCGCGATGCCGCACCTCGGGGTCCGCGGGAAGGAGCTGCCGACGATCCCCGGCCGCACCCCTGAGCCCTGGCGGATGCCGGAGGGGTGCAGGTTCAGCCCCCGATGCGGATACACGAGCGACGAGTGCGTGGCCGCCCCGCCCGCGCTCCGGATCGTCGAGGCCGGCCGCAGCGCCCGCTGCTGCCGTACCGAGCAGTTGCGTTTGGTGGGTTCCCCATGAGCATCAAGAAGACCGATGCGGAGACGATTCCAGCGTCGGAGAGTGGGCCGGCGCCGGAGGGCGGGCCGCTCGTCGATGTGCGGAACGTCAGCGTGGTGTTCCGGAAGAAGCGGACGCTGGCGGCGGCGCGGCAGGTGCGGGCGGTCAACGACGTCTCCTTCCACATCGACCAGGGCGAGACGTTCGGGCTGGTCGGCGAGTCGGGGTCGGGCAAGTCGACGACCGGGCGGGCGCTGCTGAAGCTGGTGCCGACGGTGAGCGGGTCGATCAAGGTGGCCGGGCATGACGTGACGGCCCTGCGCGGCGGTGCGCTGCGCAAGGCGCGGCGCAGCATGCAGATGGTGTTCCAGGACCCGTACTCGTCGTTGGACCCGTCGTCCACGGTGGCGGCGAGCATCGCCGAGCCGCTCCTCGTCCACGAGAGGCTGTCGGCGAAGGCGGCGCGCACCAAGGTCCACGAGCTGATCGAGATGGTCGGGCTCCGGGCGAGCTACGCCGACCGGTATCCGTACGAGTTCTCCGGCGGGCAGCGGCAGCGGCTGGCGATCGCGCGGGCGATCGCGCTGAACCCGCGCTTCGTCGTGTGCGACGAGGCCGTGTCCGCGCTGGACGTCTCCACCCAGAACCAGGTGATCAACCTGCTGGAGCGGCTGCGGTCGGAGTTCAAGCTGACCTACCTCTTCATCGCGCACGACCTGGCGATCGTCCGGCACATCTCGCACCGGGTCGGGGTCATGTACCTCGGCCGGATCGTCGAGACGGGCCCGGCGGAGCGGGTCTACAGCGCGCCGGCGCACCCGTACACGCAGGCGCTGCTGTCGGCGATCCCGGACCCGCGCCGGGAGTCGGAGCGGATCGTCCTCGAAGGCGACCTGCCCGACCCGGCGAACCCGCCGGTGGGATGCCCCTTCCAGACGAGGTGCAGGTTCGTCATGGACGTCTGCAAACAGCAGGTGCCCGTGCACACCGCCGTCGACGGCGGCGGGGAGGTCGCGTGTCATCTACAGACGAGCGGTCCTACGCTGGCAGGTTCGCCGTTGAACGATCTGGCGCCGACGCGCGTCGTGGCGGCACCGTAGACGGCGGCGTGAAAGGGCTTTCCCGTGACCTGACCCACGTTGACCGTCATATACCGGCAGACGTAATCTGTAGTACGTCAGACAAAAGTAAGGACTACCGTGACCGACCCGAAGCTCGACCTGACGATCGACCGGCCTTCCGAATCCGTTCCGGAGATGGTGGTCCGGCGCATCCGAGACGCGATCGCCGCGGGCCTGCTCCCTCCCGGTCGTCAACTCACCGAGCGCGAGCTCGTCGAACTGACCGGCGTGAGCAGGACGTCGGTGCGGGAGGCCATGCGGCACCTGCAGACCCTGGGGCTCGTGGAGCCGTCGCCGAGCCGGGGCGTCCGCGTCGCCAGGCTCGGCCGCGACGAGGTCCGGGAGATCTACGAGGTGCGGGACGCGCTGGAGCCCGCGGTGGCGGAGCTGTTCGTGCTGCGCGCGACCGACGAGGAGGTCGCCGCGCTCGTGGAGAAGGTCCAGCCGCGCCCGTCCGGTGACAAGCGCATGCAGGCCATATACGAATTCGACGAACTGCTCCTCGCCGGTGCCCGCAACTCGCTGCTGAAGTCGATGCTGGAGCCGCTGCACACGCGCATCCACGCGCTGCGGAGCCTTTCGGTGACCATTCCAGGACGGCACGAGGCGTCCCGGCAGGAATACCTCGACATCGCCGAGGCGATCGCCGCCCGCTCGCCGGAGCGCGCGTCCGAGGCCGCGCACCGTCATGTAAGGGCCGCCGCCAAGGCGGCCCTGAAAGCCGTGGAGATCCTTGAGAAGGAACATCCGAAGAAGTCATAGCGCGCACACCGTGGCGGACAGCCACATCGGCACGAGTACGAGGGTGATATCGCCATGGCCATGAAGGATGTGGCAGTCGTCGGCGTCGGGACGTCGGATTTCCGGCGCCTGTACGCCGACAGGAGCCGGCCCAATGACGTGTACGAGCTCGCCGCGGAGGCGTTCAGGGACGCGCTGGAGGACTGCGGCGCCACCCAGCAGGACATCGACGGGCTCATCTGCATCAATATCAAGTACGGCCAGTTCGGGGAGACGGTCGGGCTGACCGCGCCGGGATTCGTCCACGACCTTGAGGGCACCGGCCGGATGAGCGGTGTCGCCTTGCAGGAGGCCTACGCCCTCGTCAGCTCGGGCACCGCCGAAATGGTCGCCTGTGTGTACGGGACGAACGGCCGCACGGCGGGCGTGAAATACGGCGGCGGAGACGCCGACCCGGCCGGTGCGTACGACGCGATGTACGGAATGACGTCCACGGGCGCGTACGTGTCGATGATGTACCAGCGGTACTGCGCGATGTACGGCGCCCCCGAAGACTCGCTGGCCCCGCTCGCCATCAACAACCGCGCCAATGGTGCCCGCAATCCGATCGCGGTGTTCCAGAAGGAGATCGACCACGACGAGTACATGGCGTCGCGTTTCATCTCCGAGCCGCTGCGCAAGCTGGACTACTGCATCATCAACGACGGTGCCGTCGCGTTCATCGTGACGTCCGCCGACCGGGCCCGCGACCTGCGCAAGAAGCCCGTGAAGGTCGCGGCCACGGCGGGCCGCGCCGAGCTGAGCCGCAGCTACATCAGCCCCGACTTCTACTACGAGACGAGCGCGGCCGTGGCCGGGCAGCTCTACGAGAAGGCGGGAATCGGCCCGGACGACGTCGACTGCATGCAGGTGTACGACAACTTCCTGCCGACGATCCTGTTCACCCTCGAAGGCTTCGGCCACGCCCCGCGCGGAGGCTCCTGGGAATGGATTCGCGACGGCCGGATCGAGCTTGGCGGGAAACGTCCGCTGAACACCTCGGGCGGGCACACGAGCGAGAGCTACATGCAGGGCTTCGCGCTCCATGTGGAGGCGGTACGGCAACTGCGCGGCGAGGCCGGGGAACGGCAGGTCGACAATTGCAGGACCGTGCAGTACATGTGCGTCTCGCCCATTGTGACCTCGCACATCTTCGTGGCCGACTAGAAGGGGCAATCCGATGGACGTCGCGGCCTACGCGAAACTCTTGCCGGACATCACCCCGCGCAACAAGCCGTTCTGGGACGGCTGCGCCGCCGGTGAGTTCCGGTTGCAGCAGTGCACGGGCTGCGGCCGGTACCGCTTCCCGGACGCCCCCCTCTGCCCGAAATGCCTTTCAAGTTCCGCCTCTTGGGAGCCGGTGAGCGGCACCGGGACCATCTGGTCCTGGTGCACGATGCACCAGAAGTACTTTGCCGCCTACGCCGACGAGGTTCCCTATCGACTTGTTTACGTCCGGCTGACCGAGGGCCCGCTCGTGATCAGCGAAATGGCCGACGACACGGCCGACCTCCGCCTCGACCAGCCGGTGCACGCGGTGTTCCGGCCGAGTCCAGAGGGGCGGGTCATTCCGCAGTTCACCACCACCGAAGCCGCCGCAGGCAAGTGAGGTTGCAACCCCTATGGATTCGATCGCTGACCACGACCTCATCCGGTATGAGGAATTGTCCGACGGCATCGCGCGCATCACGCTGAACCGGCCCGAGAAGCGCAACGCGATGAGCCGCGCCGCGCGGGCCGCACTCATTGAGGTACTGGACCGCTGTGACGGGGACGTCCGGGTGATCATCCTCACCGGCGCCGGTCCCGCGTTCTGCGCGGGAGTCGACCTCAAGGAGTCCGCCCAGGAGCCGATGGACACCGACCGCCGAGGCGCGGGCCGCCGGACGAGCTGGCTGGCCGTGCAGGAGCGCATCCGGCAGCACTCGGCGATCGTCATCGCCGCCGTCAACGGGTTCGCGCTCGGCGGCGGCCTCACCCTGATCAACTCCAGCGATCTCGCCCTCGCCGCCGACGACGCGCCGATCGGGATGCCGGAGGTCGGTTTCGGCCTCTACCCGGGGCTCGCCGGGCCGTCGACCCAGCTTCGGCTCGGCGCGAAGCGCGCCGCCTGGATGGTGCTGACCGCCGACCGGATCACGGGGGAGACGGCGGCGGAATGGGGCCTGGTGAACGCGGCCGTCCCCGCCGGCGAGCTCCAGTCCGCCGCGCTCGAACTGGCGCAGCGCGTCGCCCGGCACAACGGCGTGACGCTGACCTGGGCGAAGCGCGCCCTGCACGAGATCCCCATGTACATCTCCGACTGGACGAAGGCCCTCGAATACGGCGAGGACGTCCGCAACCAGATCGCGGCACGCTCCGACGTGCTCGACGACGGGCTCGCGACGCACCGCGCGGCGGTCGGCCGGACGAACGACGGCACGCGATGAACCCTGGAGACAGAGCCGCGCCTTGGTGGGGGGACGACCCCCCACACCCCCCGGAACCGACCAGAGGAGGCGAAGGGCGCGGCAGGGTCCTCAGGGTGGTCGAGCTGGCAGACGGCGTGGCCGCCCAGGTCTGCGGGCGGCTGTTCGCCGGGCTCGGCCACTCGGTGACCAAGTGCGAACCGCCCGGCGGCGATCCGCTGCGGACGCGCGAGCCCGTCGACGCCGACGGCCTCGGCTACACCTTCGCCGCGCTGAACGCCGACAAACGCAGCGTCCGGCTCGACCCGGACACCTCCGACGGCCGCGACCGGCTGGCGGAACTGCTCGCCGCCGCCGACGTCGTCATCACCGACTTCGGGCCGCGCAGGTC
>JBOHBY010000717.1:0-6844 GCA_050698635.1 Spirillospora sp. | reverse complement strand
CCCTCGCGGCGCGCGCGCTGATGGAGGGCACCGAGCCCGGCGGCGGCACCGCGCTGACCGCCGCGTTCGAGCGGCTCGGCGCCAGCCTGTACGCCGCCGCCGACCTGACCGCCCTGCGCGTCGCGCTCGACGTCCCGGTGACACGGCTCGACGCTGCCCTTGAGCTGTTCTCCTCCGTGGTCCGCCGCCCCGCGCTGGACGACGGGGACGTCCGCCGCCTCGTCCGCGAACGCCTGGAAGAGATCGCACAAGAGGACGCCGACCCCGGCTCCCGCGCCATGCGCGAGCTCCGCGCGGTGATGTTCCCCGCGCACTCTCGGGCGTCCCGCCCCACCGGCGGCACCCCCGGCTCGGTCACCGATCTCAAGGGCTCCGACGTCCGCGGCTTCTACGGCTCCGTGGTGCCCGCTGAGGGCACCGCGGTCGTCGCGGGCGACCTGTCGGGGGCGGACGCCGACGCGGCCCTCACAGCCGCTCTGGAGGGCTGGGCGAATACCGGCGGCCCGCTGCCCACCGCCGACCGGATCACGCCGGAGTCGGGCGCCAGGATCGTCGTCGTCGACCGTCCCGGTTCGGTGCAGACCTACCTCAGCTTCGGGCACGGCGTCCCCGACCGCTCGCACCACGACTGGCCGTCCCTGATGGTCGCCTCGCACGTGCTCGGCGGCGGTCTGACGTCCCGGCTCAACGCGGTGCTGCGCGAGGAGAAGGGCTACACCTACGGCATGCGGGCGGGCCTGCTGCGGCTCCGGCACTGCGGCCTGTTCATCGCCCAGGGCGCCGTCCACACCGAGGTCACCGCCGACGCCGTCACCGACGCGCTGACGGAGCTGCGCGGCATCCTGTCGCGCGGCATCGACGCGGAGGAGCACGGCTCGTCCGTCCGCGCGCTGGCCGACCGGGCGCCCGCCGAGTACGAGACGGCCCGCGCCGTGGCCGCCGAGCTGGCCGACGTCTCCGCCAACGGTCTGGGCGTCGGCTACCCCAGCACCTACCTGGCCGCGGTCCGCGCGTCCACCCCCGACGGCGTCGCCCACGCCTACCGCAAGCACGTCGACCCCGAGGCCCTGACCATCATCGCCGTAGGCGATGCCGCACAAATCCGCGAACCGCTCGAAACCCTGGGCTACGCCCCTGTGACCGTAACCGCCAAGGAATAACACCCAACACCCACCCCACACCGCCCTAGCCGCCCACACCCACAACCGACCAATCCCCAACCCGTCGGCAATCCAGGCCCGGCCGCCCCACCGCAGCCCTAACCCTCACACCCCCGCACCCTCCCGGCCTCCCGACCTCCCGACCCGGCGGCAGTCCAGGCCCGAGCCGCCCCACCACGGCCCAGGCCACAACGCTCTACCCCTCACACCCCGCACCCGGCCGATCTCCCGACCCCGCGGGTGGTGTAGGGCTTGGCCGCGTCACTACTACCTGAGCACGGCGTACGGCGGGTCCGGCAGCGATCGACGCGGGGAGGCTACAGACGATCGAATCCGTCGGCACACGGGGTCACATTGGACGAAATAGGTCGGTGATCTGCTTTACGGGGTGAACCGATGGCATGGTGGACTAGATCTAACGAGCGTTGGCCGGGTTCGGTCGGACTCGGTCCGGAACGCGCGGGCTGACTTGCGCGGGGAACGTCCCCGCGGTCGGAAGAGGGGAACGGCCGGTGTCCTACGGGCAGATGGCAGGCGGCGGACCGTCGGTCGACACGATCCTGTCGGAGCCGAACTGCAAACCCGGCGGGGTCGTGGCGGGCAAGGTGCATCTGCGCGGCGGGGCCGGGCCCGTGGAGATCCGGCACGTGACGCTGGCGCTGATGCCGCGCATGCAGAACGGGTACGGCGGCGAGACGGCCGGGCCCGAGGTGTACCGGGGCGCCCTCACGCGCGGGTTCCGGCTCGACGCCGCACAGAACCGCGACCTGTCGTTCTCCATTCCGCTGCCGTACGAGCTGCCGTTCACCACCGTCCTCGGCCACGAGCTGCCCGGCTTCACGATCGGGCTGTGCACCGAGGTCGACGCGAAGGGGCAGCCCGATCCCGGCGACGTCGACCCCATCTCCGTGGAGCCGCTGGAGTCGCAGCAGTGGGTGCTCGCCGCGATCGCCCGGCTCGGATTCCAGATCACGAACGTCACGTTCGAGTCGTCCAAGCTGCGGGGCGTCTCCCAGCAGCTCCCGTTCCACCAGGAGATCCACCTCAACCCGCCCGCGTCGCACCAGGGGCGGATCGCGAAGGTGGGGCTGAGCTTCGTCGCCAGCCCGCGCAGCATGGCGTTCGTCCTGCGCGCCGAAGACCGCGAGCGCCCCTCGGACGAGTCGTTCGGCGTCTTCCAGGTCCCGCACGCCGAGGCCGCCGAGACCGACTGGAACGCCAAGATCACCCAGTGGCTTGAGGCCGCGGTCGCGCTACCGCGCGCGTCCCGTTCCAGCCCTGGCGGTAGCGGGGGCGTCCACGGCCGCGCCCAGGCACCCCCGCTGGGACAGGCACCGCTGCCGCCTCCCGGTGGCCCTTCACAGTTCCCGCCACCGCCGCCGGGACCGTCACCGGCACAGCCCGCCGCAGCGTCCTACGGCGGGCCCGGCGAGTACGGCCAGGGCAACGCGCAGTTCCCGCCGCCAGCACCCGCGCCAGGCCAGGCACCGGCACCCATGCACAGCCCGGCCCACGCACCACCCCCACCCGGCCCCGGCCCCGGCCTCGCGCCACCGCCGCCCGGCCCGGGTCCCGGATACCCGCCAGGTCCGTCGCACGGTCCGGGCGGCCAAGGCTTTCCACCACCACCGCCGGGCGTCGCACCAGCCCATGCGCCCATGCCCGGCCACGGCGGCCCACCCCCACCGCCCAACCACGGACCACCGCCCAACCATGCACCACCGCCTAACCACGCACCGCCACCCAACCACGCGCCACCGCCCGCGCCGGGCGTTCCAGCGCCGTACGGACCGCCCGGCCATGCCGGTCCGCCTCCTCCCGCTCCGGCGGGTCCCGCGCCCTATCCGCCCGCACCCGGTCATGCCGGGCCGCCGCCCATGCACGTCCATCACGGTTCGCCGCACTACCGCGGCCACCACGGACACGGTGTCGCCGCCGCGGGCCTGGTCGGCGGGGCCGCCGCGGCCGGGATCGCGGGAGGCATGGCCGTCGGCGCGGTAGGCGACGTGGCCGGATACGCGGGCAACGTCGCGGGATACGTCGCAGGCCATCCCGTGGACGCGTTCGGCAACGCGATCGCCGGATACGCGGGCCAAGCCGCCGGTCAGATCGCCGGAGACGTGGCCGGAAACGTGGCCGCGGACATCGCCGGCGGTGTCGCGGGCGACGTGGCAGGCGAGATCGCGGGCGGCGCAGCAGAAATCCTCGGCGGCCTCCTAGGCGGCCTGTTCGGCTGACCGTCCGCACCCCATCCCGAACCCAGACGCGGCCCGGTACACCCAAGCGGAGCCCAGCCACCGCGCGGAGAACAAGACGGACGTTCGGGCAGGGCTGCTCCTGGCGCGCGGGAATCGGCGTCGTTCGGCTGATCGGCTGATCGGCTGATCGGCGGGCGGTCGGGCCTTTGGGCGGGGTCCGGTTCTGGTGGACGGTGGCGTTTGAGGATTGTCTGCCGACTCTGGGCTGTGCCGGAGTGGGGTCCTGTTCGGGGGTGAAAATGCGGGGCCTTTTGGACGAGATACGTCGCGCTCTCGGCCAACCGGGGCGCGGGTGGTTATCGTCGTGACCATGACCACCGTGATCCTGGTCCTGCTCTGCCTTGCGATCGGCGGACGTGAGCTGTATCTGGCGTCCGACAAGCGGCTTCCTCGCGCGCAGGCGGAACTGCGCGAACTGCGCAACCAGGTGTCCGAGCTGGCGCGGCGCCACGAGGCGCTCACGGCGGTGGTGGACGAGGCGACCGAGCCCGCCGGAATCCCGATCCCGCCGCCGCCACCACCGCAGGAGCAGTACATCGAAGCGCCGTCCACCGAGCTCCTCGACAGGCTCGACTCCCTTACCGGGCGGGTGGAGCGGCTGGAGAAGGAGTTCGGCGACGTCTCCGGTGAACTCTCGGGCATCGACCTCGACCGCGACGCGCAGCGCGCCCTGGCCCGTTCGCTGGACGCGGTGGAGCGCGACGTCCTGGAACTGCACCGGGAGATGCTCGACCGCCTCGACCGCGAGGAGGGCGTCGTCACCGGCGTCGTGCTCAGCGAGGAGGGCGAGGCGGAGACGCTGCTCGCGGACGCCTACGAGCGGTGCGCCGCCGAGTACGGGCTGCGCGTCAGGGTGCGCGACCAGCGTTCCGCGCAGGCCACCGGCGCCTATCGCGGGACGGTCTACCACCTTTCCGGACGCCGTCCCGAGGTGCTCGCCGAGGACCTGCTCTCCTATGTCCGCGGCCTGTACGACCCGGGCGACGCGTCCGCATTCAACGCGCTGCTCACTGAACTGGCGGCGCTGCGCGGCGGCGGTGTCGCGCGGTTCGGGCCGTTCACCGCCGTGGCGACGCCGAGCGCGCTGGTCTGCGGTGTCCTGCCGGACGACGGCACGCCGCCGACCGAGCCGTGGCAACTCGTCGACGGCCTGCGCGAGCTTCCCGCCGACCGGCAGAGCGACCTGTCCTGGCTGCGCTCGGACGACTGATTCAGGGGCGGACGAAGCGCGGGGCGTCCTCCGTCCCGTCGACACCGAACGCCAGCAGGCAGCGGGGCACCCGGGCGGCGTCGAGTTGCAGGCACAGCCCTAGCCCGAGGTCGGGGTCGACGAAGACCACCCGCCGCAGCGCCCACAGCGTGTTGCGGACCCGGGCGCGCGTCTCCGGGCGCCCCGCCTCGTGCAACGTTCCCGTGACCACCTGGTCGGCGTACCGCCACAGCGCCGCCGAGTCCAGCACCCGGACGCCCGCCGACGACAGGTTCGCGACGATCACGACGCCGCCGTCGTCGTCCTCGGCGGTGGACGGGACCGGCACCGCCGCGTCCTGACCTGGCACGTCGCGGGGTGCTCGCGGCCCGCCGACCGCGCGGTGGTACCGCAGCGGGTCGAGCGTGTCGATGACCAATGCCCCGGCGTACGGCTTGGAGGCGCGTGGTGGCCCGGCCCGTCCGCCCATGGGGGCTTGGACGGCCCGCGCTCCCAGGTGGGCGCTGAGATCGAACACCATCCCGGCGTCGTCCAGCCACACCGGGACACCGAGTCCGGCGGCGGCCTTGCGGTCGACGGCGTCCATCGTCCGCCACGACTCGCCGGTCTGGCGCGACAGCCTCGCCGCCATGCCGAGGCCGGGGAACGCTCCCTCAAGAACGGCGAGCGTGGCCCGCCAGGTCGTGCTGCCCACGAACTCGGCGACGAACGCGTCCGCTAGCGCCTTGCGCCGCCCGGGATCCGACATCGGGCCTGGACGGGCGGGCGCTTCCCGCGGCGCTTCCCGCAGTGCGTCCCGTGGTGCTTCCCAGCGCGGTTCGGGGACGGTGACGTCCGGCCTTGTGGGGGACGGCGGCTCGGCCGCCAGGCCCTTCCCCGGCAGGAACGGTTCGTCGTCGGACCGCTCATGGCGCCCGACCGTTGCTTCGTGCCTGCCCCACGATGGTGGCGTCTCCGGCGTCGGCGATGCTGTGGCCGCCTCCGCTGCCCAGCCCGTCGGCCACTCATGGGAGGGCGCCGGTGGCTCGGTTCCGGGACCGCCGGTCGGTTCGTGCGGCGTCCAGGTCGGGGACGTCTCGCCGCCCGCCTCGTGACGTCCCCGTGGCGGCGCCCCCGGCCACGGCTCACCCGGGCTCGGATCGAGCGCTTCGGATGGCGACCACGGCTCGGGCTGAGAGGTGGCCGGTTGTTCTGGCGTCCAGGTGGGCGGCGCCTCTTGCGGTGCCCAGGTCGCGGGCTCAGCGGGCGTAGGCTCGGGCGGCTCGGGTGAGGTCCAGGACGGGTCCGGCTCGGGTGCTGAGGGCTGGGCCTGGGCCGTCCATGTGGTGTCGGCCGGTGTCGCGGTGCCCCAGCTCGACGGCGGCGCTTCCGGCGGCTGCGCGGCGGGCGCGGGGCCGGGGGGCTCCGGCGGGGGTTGGACGGGGACCCAGTCGGACGCGGGAGGCTGGTCGTTCTGAGGCGCGGGGGCGGGGGCGGGGGCGGAAGCGGGGGTTCTGCCCGCCACGCGGACGTCTTCCGGATAGGGACCAGAACGCGGTGGTGCGGCGTCCTCCGGCGCCGGGGGGCCGGGGTCCTCGGGCTCGTCGGGGCTTGGACGGTCACGCGGGCCGATTGTCACGGTGTCGATCCTGCGCTCAGATCAAGATCATCGGCAAGCTCATCGGTGGCTTTCAGGTGTGCCGTAGAGCGCGGCACACAGGGCTTCGAGGCCGTCGGGGCCGTCGTTCTCGGGCAGGACGGTGAGGGCCGGCTCCGGGTCAGGGTCGAGACGCAGCCGGACGGCGACCTCCCGTTGGAGCGGCTCATCAGTGCCCTGAGCGGCGGCGATGTCCCGCAAGCCGACAGAAATGATCTCGGGAATGTCGATGGCGAGGGGCTGTTCCCCGGCTGGCAGCTCGTCCAGCCAGAGGTCGAGGACGCGGCGCGCGAGGCCGTTGAGGAGGCGTCCCCATGGATCCACGAGATCGGACGGGACGTTCTCGGTCTGCAACTCGGGGAGCCCGTACCTGGCGAGACCCCGGGTGGTGAAGTAGGAGCCGTCCGGGCCGGGGGTGTGCGGGAGCAGCATCCAGTCGGTGAGCCGGACGACGCCGTCCGGGCCGGGCAGGGAGCGTTCGAGGTGGCCGAGGGTGAGGATCCGCGGGGTGAACACGTCGACGACGGGCGCGGCCCGCGCGGCCGCGATGGCGCCGGCGACCGCGCGGGCTGCCCATTCG
>JBOHBY010000716.1:0-4779 GCA_050698635.1 Spirillospora sp. | reverse complement strand
GCTGCGCGTCGACCAGCAGGACAAGCTGCGCGTCGCGGTCCTCGCCGTCGACCCGACGCGGCGGCGCGGCGGCGGCGCGCTGCTCGGCGACCGGATCCGGATGAACGCGCTGGACGGCGACCACGTGTTCTTCCGCTCGCTGGCGACCCGGGGCGCGCGCGAGCTGCCCGCGAACATCGACGACATGATCACCGCCTGCAAGGCCGCCGGATACGACCTGGTGATTCTGGAGACGCCCGGCATCGGGCAGGGCGACGCGGCGATCGTCCCGCTGGTGGACGTCTCGCTGTATGTGATGACGCCCGAGTTCGGCGCCGCGACCCAGCTGGAGAAGATCGACATGCTCGACTTCGCCGACGTGGTCGCGAACAACAAGTTCGAGCGGCGCGGCGCGGCCGACGCGCTGCGGGACGTGGCGCGCCAGCTCGTCCGCAACCGGGAGGCGTTCGGGCAGCGGCCCGACGACATGCCCGTGTTCGGCACCAGCGCGGCCACGTTCAACGACGACGGCGTCACCGCGCTCTACCAGCACCTGGGCGGGCTGCTCGGCGAGCACGGCCTGCGGCTGGAGGACGGCGTCCTCCCGGAGATCGCGTCGAAGGTGACGACCGGCGCGGCGACCGTCATCCCACCGGGACGGGTCAGGTACCTGTCCGACATCGCCGAGACCGTGCGCGGCTACCACGCCGGAACGGTGAAGCAGATCGAGGCGGTGCGGCGCGTCCAGCGGCTCGACGAGGTCCGGGAAGAGCTGAACGACGCGTCCGAGGTCGACGAGCTGCGGGCCAAGGCGCGCCGTGACGTGACGCCCGAGAACGCCGACCTGGTCGAGGGCTGGCCCGCCGTCGTGGAGTCGTACTCGGGCGACGAGCAGGTCGTGAAGATCCGCGACAGGGAACTGCACACCGCGCTGACCCGCGAGTCGCTGTCGGGCAGCCGCATCCCGCGCGTCGCGCTGCCGCGCTACACCGACCACGGCGAGCTGCTGCGGTTCCTCCGGAACGAGAACCTGCCGGGACGGTTCCCGTTCACCGCCGGAGCGTTCCCCTTCAAGCGCGACAACGAGGACCCGGCGCGCATGTTCGCCGGGGAAGGCGACCCGTTCCGCACCAACCGCCGTTTCAAGCTCCTGTCGGAGGGCCAGCCCGCGACGCGCCTCTCCACGGCGTTCGACTCGGTCACCCTGTACGGGCGTGACCCGGACGAACGTCCAGACGTGTACGGCAAGGTCGGCACGTCAGGTGTGTCCATCGCCACGCTGGACGACATGAAGACCCTGTACGACGGGTTCGACCTGTCGTCGCCCACGACGTCGGTGTCGATGACCATCAACGGGCCCGCGCCGACGATCCTGGCGTTCTTCCTCAACACCGCCATAGACCAGGGCCTGGACGCCTTCTACGAGGAGCACGGACGCGGGCCGTCCGAGGACGAGGCCGCCGCGATCCGCGCGCGTGTGCTGTCGACGGTGCGCGGCACCGTCCAGGCCGACATCCTCAAAGAGGACCAGGGGCAGAACACCTGCATCTTCTCCACCGAGTTCTCGCTGCGGATGATGGGCGACATCCAGGAATGGTTCATCGCCAACGCCGTCCGCAACTTCTACTCGGTGTCCATCTCCGGCTACCACATCGCCGAGGCCGGAGCGAACCCCATCAGCCAGCTCGCGTTCACGCTCGCCAACGGGTTCACCTACGTCGAGTCGTACCTGGCGCGCGGCATGGACGTCGACGACTTCGCGCCCAACCTGTCGTTCTTCTTCTCCAACGGCATGGACCCGGAGTACAGCGTCCTCGGACGCGTCGCCCGCCGCATCTGGGCCGTCGCCATGCGCGACCGGTACGGCGCAAACGAACGCAGCCAGAAACTGAAGTACCACGTGCAGACGTCCGGCCGTTCCCTGCACGCGCAGGAGATGGACTTCAACGACATCCGCACGACGCTGCAAGCCCTCATCGCCATCTACGACAACTGCAACAGCCTCCACACCAACGCCTACGACGAGGCCGTCACGACCCCGACGGCCGAATCCGTCCGGCGCGCCCTGGCGATCCAGCTCATCATCAACCGGGAGTGGGGCCTGGCGATGAACGAGAACCCGCTCCAGGGGTCGTTCATCATCGACGAGCTGACCGACCTGGTCGAGGCGGCCGTGCTGGCGGAGTTCGACAGCATCAGCGAGCGCGGCGGCGTCCTCGGCGCGATGGAGACCGGCTACCAGCGCGGCCGCATCCAGGACGAGTCGATGCTGTACGAGCAGCGCAAGCACGACGGCTCCCTGCCGATCATCGGCGTCAACACCTTCCGCAGCCCCGGCACCGGCGACGGCACGCCCGACACGATCGAGCTGGCCCGCGCCACCGAGGACGAGAAGCGCTCGCAGCTCGACCGCGTGCACGCCTACCAGGGCACGCACCGCGACGACGCCCAGGCGGCGCTCGCCGCGCTCAAGGACGCGGCGCGGGCGGGCGAGAACGTGTTCGCCGTCCTGATGGACGCGGCCCGCGTGTGCAGCCTCCAGCAGATCACCGACGCGTTCTTCGAGGTCGGCGGCCAGTACCGCCGCAACGTATGACGATGATCGACGACACCGGCGCACCCGTCCCGGTTCCGGGGCGGGTGCGCAGGGTCGTGTCGATCGTCCCGTCGCTGACGGAGACGGTCGCGGTCACCGCGCCGGGCCTGCTGGTGGGCGCCACCGACTGGTGCACCCACCCGGCCGGGTTGGACGTGCCGCGCGTCCGGGGCACCAAGAACCCCGACCTGGAAAAGATCGCCGGGCTGCGGCCTGACGTCGTGCTCGGCAACACCGAGGAGAACCGTCCCGCCGACGTCGACGCCATGCGCGCCGCCGGGATCGCGGTCTGGATGACGGAGATCCGGACCGTGGACGAGGCGCTGGCGTCCCTGCGCCGCATGCTCGCCGACGCGTGCCGCGTCCCGGTGCCGGGCTGGCTGGACGAGGCGTCCCGCGCCTGGTCGGACGTCACGCCCGGCCAGCCGCGCACCGCCGTCGTCCCGATCTGGCGGCGGCCGTGGATGGTCGTCGGACGCGACACCTTCACCGGCGACGTCCTGTCCCGCCTGGGCGTCGCCAACGCCTACGCGGCCCATCCCGACCGCTACCCGAAGATCCCGCTGGAGGAGCTGAACGCGTCAGGCGCCGACCTGGTCGTCCTGCCGGACGAGCCGTACCGGTTCACCGAGGACGACGGCCCCGAGTCGTTCCCCGGCACCGACGTCGCGCTCGTCAACGGGCGGCACCTCACCTGGTACGGCCCGTCCCTCGTCGGCGCCCCGGCCGCCCTCGCCCGCGACCTCGCCGCCGCCCGCGCCTACTGATCAGATCCGCAGGTCCTTGGCGATGATGGTCTTGAGGACCTCGCTGGTGCCGCCGTAGATGCGGGTGACGCGGGCGTCCGCGTACAGCCGCGCGATCGGGTACTCCAGGATGTAGCCGTAGCCGCCGTGCAGCTGCAGGCACTTGTCGACGACGCGGCCCTGCACCTCGGTGCAGAACAGCTTGGCGACGGCGGCGTCGGCGGGCGTCAGTTCCCCGGCGTCGAGGGCCTCGATGCAGCGGTCCACGAGCGACCGCGCCGCCTCCACCTCGGTGGCGCACTCGGCGAGCACGAACCTGGTGTTCTGGAACGACGCGACGGGCTGGCCGAACACCGTCCGCTCCCGCACGTACCGGCGGGCGAACTCCACGGCCGCCGCCGCGGACGCGTACGAGCTGGCGGCGATGCCGAGGCGCTCCTCGGCCAGGTTGTGCGTCAGGTACTCGAACCCGCGGCCCTCCTCGCCGAGCAGGTCGTCGGCCGGGACCAGGACGTCGGTGAACGACAGCTCGGCGGTGTCGGAGCTGCGCAGGCCGATCTTGTCGAGCTTGCGGCCGACGGCGTACCCCTCGCTGCTGGTGTCGACCGCCAGGATCGACAGGCCCGTGCGGCGGTCGTCGGGCGCGGCGGGGGAGGTGCGCGCGACGACGAGCACCCGGTCGGCCAGGACGCCGCCGGTGATGAACGTCTTGGCGCCGTTGAGGACGTAGTGGTCGCCGTCGCGGCGCGCGGTCGTCCGGATGCCCGCGAGGTCGGAGCCGGTGCCGGGCTCGGTCATCGCGATCGCCGTCATCATCTCGCCGGACGCGAACGGCGGCAGCCACCGCTTCTTCTGCTCCGCCGTCCCGTACTTCAGCAGGTAGGGCAGGACGAGGTTGACGTGCACCGAGTAGCCGCCGAAGCTCACCGCGGCGCGGGCGCACTCCTCCGACACCACCGCCTGGAACTTGAAGCTCGTCTCTCCGGCGCCGCCGTACTCCTCGGGGACCTGGACGCCGAGCACGCCGAGGTCGCCGAGCCTGCGGTAGAACTCGCGCGGCGGATGGCCCGCGTTCTCCCAGTCGCCGTAGACCGGCGCGACCTCGGCCTCGACGAACGTCCGGATCATCTCCCGGAACGCCTCGTGGTCCTCGTTGAACAGGGTGCGGCGCACGCGGGTCCCCTTTCGCTCCCTCACCGGCCTTGACCGGTCTTGACCGGCCCTGACCGGCCGTGCGACAACCTAACTCGAATCGCATTCTAGAATCAAACGGGCACCTGGGCGAGGAGGGCGAGCAGGCCCGCGGCGCGTCCGGGCGACAGATCGTCCGGCCCCCGGCCGGCGACGGCCGTACGGAGGCGCTCCACGCGGCGGCGCAGGTCGACGGGTTCGCCGCCGTCCACCTGGTTCAGCAGCGTGCTGACCTCGCGGGCGAGCTCGCCACCGAACCGCGGCCCG
>JBOHBY010000715.1:0-9114 GCA_050698635.1 Spirillospora sp. | reverse complement strand
GGCCCGCAGCCCGCGGTAGGCGCTGGCACTGGCCCGCAGCCCGCCGTTGGACCCGGCACCGGGCCGTTGCCGGCCGTCGGTCCGGGGACGGGGCCGCAACCGGCCATCCCCGCGCCGCCACAGGTCTACGCCGGGACGGACACGGTCGCCATGGCCGCCGCGTCCCCCGAACGCCCGCAGCCGTTCGCCGAACTGGGGATGAACGAGGACGAGTACAAGCGCGTCCGCCACATCCTGGGGCGGCGTCCGACGTCGTCCGAGCTGGCGATCTACTCGGTCATGTGGAGCGAGCACTGCTCGTACAAGAGCTCCAAGGTGCATCTGCGCCAGTTCGGCGACAAGGCCCCGAAGACCGACAAGCTGCTGGTCGGCATGGGGGAGAACGCCGGTGTCGTCGACATCGGCCAGGGCTGGGCGGTCACCTTCAAGGTCGAGTCGCACAACCACCCGTCCTACGTGGAGCCGTACCAGGGCGCCGCTACGGGCGTGGGCGGGATCGTCCGCGACATCATCTCGATGGGCGCCAGGCCGGTCGCGGTCATGGACTCGCTGCGCTTCGGCCCGGCCGACGCCCCCGACACCCAGCGCGTCCTGCCCGGTGTCGTGGCGGGCATCGGCGGCTACGGCAACTCGCTCGGCCTGCCCAACATCGGCGGCGAGACGGTCTTCGACGCGTGCTACGAGCAGAACCCGCTGGTGAACGCCCTGTGCGTCGGCGTGATGAAGCACGAGGACATCAAGCGCGCGGTGGCCCCGGGCCCCGGCAACAAGGTGATCCTCTTCGGCGCGCTGACGGGGCCCGACGGCATCGGCGGCGCGTCCGTCCTGGCGTCGGCGACGTTCGACGAGGAGTCGCACCAGAAGCGGCCGTCGGTCCAGGTCGGCGACCCGTTCATGGAGAAGCTGCTGATCGAGTGCTGCCTGGAGCTGTTCGGCGAGGACCTCGTCGTCGGCATCCAGGACCTCGGCGCGGCCGGCGTGTCCTGCGCGACGACGGAGCTGGCCGCGGCGGGCACCGGCGGCATGCACGTCGACCTCGACGCCGTCCCGCTCCGCGACGCGACGCTGCTCCCCGAGGAGATCCTCATGAGCGAGTCGCAGGAGCGCATGATGGCGGTGGTCGAGCCGGGCAAGGTCGACCGCTTCATGGAGATCTGCGCCCGCTGGGAGATCCCGGCGACCGTGATCGGGACGGTCACCGACACGCGCCGCCTCGTCATGACGTGGCGGGGCGAGACGATCGTCGACATCCCGCCGGTCACCGCCGCCGACGAGGGCCCGGTGTACCAGCGTCCGCTGGAGCCGCCGCAGGATCTCGGGGCGATGCAGTCCGACACGCCGGGGCGGCTTACGCGTCCGTCCAATGCCGACGAGCTGCGCCGTACCGTCCTGTGGCTGGCGGGGTCGCCGAACCTCGCGGGCAAGACGTGGGTGACGTCGCAGTACGACCGCTACGTCATGGGCAACACCGTGATGGCCATGCCGGAGAACGCGGGCGTGGTGCGCATCGACGACGAGTCCGGCCTGGGCATCGCGCTGTCGCTGGACGGGAACGGCCGCTACAGCCGTCTCGACCCGTACGCGGGTGCGCAGCTCGCACTGTCGGAGGCGTTCCGTAACGTCGCCTCAACCGGTGCCCGGCCCTTGGCCGTCACCAACTGCCTGAACTTCGGCTCACCGGAAGACCCGGGTGTCATGTGGCAGTTCGCGCGCGCTGTCGAGGGCCTCGCGGACGGCTGCCAGTACCTCGGCATCCCCGTCACCGGCGGCAACGTGAGCTTCTACAACCAGACCGGGACGACGCCGATCAACCCGACCCCGGTCATCGGCGTCCTCGGCGTACACGACGACGTCCGCCGCCGCGTGAACATGTCGCTGACCACCGACGGCGCGACCATCGCGCTACTCGGCGAGACCCGCGAGGAGTTCGGCGGGTCGGAATGGGCGCACGTCGTCTACGGGCACCTGGGCGGGCTGCCGCCGCTGGTCGACCTGAAGGCGGAGGCTGCGCTGGCTTCTGTGCTGGTCAACGCCGTCCGCGACGGGCTGGTCACCGCCGTGCACGACCTGTCGGACGGCGGCCTGTCGCAGACGCTCGTGGAGTCGTGTCTGCGCGGCGGGCTCGGCGCCAGGATCACGCTGCCGGGCGACCCGTTCGTGGCGCTGTTCAGCGAGTCGGTGGCCCGCGCCATGGTCGTCGTCATGCCGGGCGCTGAGGCGCGCCTGGCGGCCCTGTGCGAGTCGGCGGGCGTCCCTGTCGGTCAGCTGGGCGTGGCGGGTGGCGACGCCCTGACGGTGACGGGACGCGGTACAGAAGGCGACCAGCAGGAGCTGTTCAGCATCCCGTTGCACGAGCTCCGCGAAGCCCACGAGCACATGCTCCCCAGCTACGCCGACTGACCCCTCACCTGCCAGGTTTCACGGGAGGGTGGGGCCGTCGCCAGGGTGCACGCCCTTGAGCTTGTCGGGGTTGACCTGGAGCCGCACGTTGTGGAGGCGGCCGCCGGTCATGTCGTAGGTCAGGGCGCCGACGGGCGTGCCCGCGATCGTGAACAGCACGCCGAGCTCGCCGTTGATCGTGGCGGGCACCAGGACGGTGCCCGCCGACGCGGGCTTGGCCAGGACACCGAGGATCCAGCGGGCGACATGGTCGGGCCCGTGCAGCGGACGGAGCGCGGCAGTGATCTTGCCGCCGCCGTCCGACCAGCAGGTCACCTGCGGGGCGAGCAGTTCCATGACCGCGTTCACGTCGCCGCCCGAGCAGGCCGCGATGAACTGCTCGGTGACCCTCTCCCGCTCCGCCTGGTCGGTATCGAAGCGGGGCCGCCGCGCCTGGACGTGTGCGCGGGCACGGTGCGCGATCTGCCGGACGGTCGGTTCAGGACGCTCCAGGGCGTCGGCGATTTCGGCATGGGAATAGCCGAAGACCTCGCGGAGCAGGAACACCGCGCGCTCTACGGGGCTGAGGGTCTCCAGCACCACCATCATCGCGGTGGAGACGGTTTCGGCCATCTCGGTCTCCAGAGCGGCGTCGGGGGAGGTGAGCAGGGGCTCCGGCAGCCAGGGGCCGACATAGGTCTCGCGCGTGGCACGGGCGGAGGTGAGCCGGTTCAGCGACAGGTTCGTCACCGTCCGCACCAGGTAGGCCTTCGGATGCTGGATCGTCGCCCGGTCGGCCGAGTTCCACGCCAGCCAGGCGTCCTGGAGGATGTCCTCGGCGTCGGTGACGCTGCCGAGCATCCGGTAGGCGGTGGCGAACAACAACCGCCGATGTTCGAGATAGGCGTCGGGTTCGGGTGTCGTGTCGCTCATCGGCTCATGCTTTCAGTGCGCTGGCCTGGGCAGGTCGGAGGGCTTGCGGGTGGCGCGGCCGCCCTTGGACAGTGTGGCGCTGACGTTCATGCGCTTACCGAGCCGGTACAGCTTCACCGGGCTCCCGCTGACGGTCTCCTTGTAGAGGACGGCGGCACGGCCCTTGAGGTAGGCCCGGCGTGGGGTGTCGTCCGCGTGGCTGAACTGGATGACGGCGTCGCGGCGGCCGAGGCTCACCGGCTGGTGGAAGTAGCCGAACCGGAACGGCTTGACCTTCTTGCCACGCAGCAGTTGGGCGATGGTGTCGGCGGTGTACTGGCCGGTGGGCATGCCGCTCTGGCAGGTGCCGTGGATCTGACCCCACGCCAGCCGGATCGCAGCGGCGTCCCCAATGGCGTGAACGTTGGGGTGCGACACCGAACGCAGCGTTGTGTCCACGAGGATGAGGCCACGGTCGTCCACGGCAATCCCTGCGTCGGCGGCCAGCTTCGATACCGTGACGCCCGTCGTCCACAGGCAGACGTCTGTGGAGACGACTTCACCGGTCTCCAGTTCGACGGCCTCGGGCAGCACCTTCGTGACGCGCGCGCCCGCCTTGACGGTGACGCCCAGACGGTCCAGCGTCCGTCCCAGGTAGGCGCGGGCCTTGGTGCCCATCATCGCGCCAGGCTCACCGGTGCCGATCAGCGTGACGTTGAGGCCCGGGTGGGCCTCGGCTATCTCGGCGGCCGCTTCGATGCCGGTCGCCCCGGCGCCGCAGACCGTGACCGTCCCGCCGGCTGCGGCGACCTCGTCCAGACGGCTGGCGAAGCGGGCGGCGTCCTGCGGGCTGTTGAGCGTGAACGCGTGGACGTCGGCGCCCGGAACACGGCTGGTGTCCGTCGAGCTGCCCAGGGCGTAGACCAGGGTGTCGTAGGCCAGGTTCGTCGCGCCGCCGTCGACCGTCACCGTGCGGCCCTCAGGGTCGATGGCGGTGGCCGCGCCCTGCACGAAGGTGATGCCGGTCCCGGCGACCAGGTCGGGGATCCGGTGGTCGGCCAGCCGCTGCCCGGCGGCGATCTGGTGCATCCGCAGCCGCTCGGTGAACCGCGCGGACGGGTTGACGAGCGTGATCTCAACGCCGGTGCGGCGGGTCCTGCGGGCCAGGCGGATCGCGGTCATCATGCCGCTGTAGCCGGCGCCTAGCACCACGATGCGGTGGTCGTTCTTCACGACGTTCTTCATGGCGTCACTCCCATGGTCGGGTCACCGGTTCAGGCTGTGGTGCCGGTGACGCCCATGGGACAAACTCGTCCACCCTGACGTGACACCCAGGAATGTGACACGCCCCACACGATTCGGTGCGGGGTGTCCGCTCTCGCTAGAAGCTCTCGCGCTAGAAGCTCTCGCTTAGAAGACCGAGATGTGGACGTGGTCGTAGTGGTTGGCGGTCGTACCGCCGCGGTTCTCCATCGCGCGCCAGCCGGGGCTGCGCATGTCGTAGATGCGCTGGCGCCAGATGACGTACTTGATGCCGAGGGCACTCGCGTGGGAGATCGCGTACTGGGCGGCCCGGTCGCCCTGGGCCTGGGCGCTGCCCGTGGCCATCGTGCCGCCGGTCGTCACCATGAAGTCGCAGGCGCGGCCGGAGCCGTGGTCCTGCGGGTCACCCGGGCGCGTGCAGCCGATCACCGGGAACGGGCCGGTCTCCAGGTCGATGGTGTTCTTGACCTTGAGCATCCGGGGGGTGATGCCGCCCATGCCGATGCTCGGCGACTCGGGCTTGTACTTCTTGACCAGGCCCTGGATCTTGGCCTTCCTGCTGAGGAGGTCCTTGATCTCCTTCTTCAGCTCTTCCATCTTCGCCGTGGCCTGCTTGCGCGCCTGGAGCTGGTCGTTGACGAGCTTCTGGATCTGCCCGACCTTCGCGGCCTTGTTCTGGGAGAGGTGGCTGACCAGGGTGGCGTTGCTGAGGAGGTCGCTCGGGTTGGCGTCGGTCACGAACGTGACCGTCGGGTCTTCGCCGTTCATCATGTACTGCGTGGCGGCCAGTTGCGCGACGAGGTCGCGGGCCGCGACCAGTTCCCGCTGGAGGTCCTTGGCCTTCTTGAGCGACTTCTCCGCGCCGTACTGGACGTCCTTGAGCTTGGCGAGGTCGCCGCCGTACTCCTTGTCGAGCTTCTCGATCTGCCGGTTCAGCTGCGCGAACTTCTTGCTGTCACCGGGATCGGCGGCGTAGGCGTTGTACGCGGCCAGGGCGGGCGGAGCCGCGGCGGACGGGGTGGCGGTGCCGACCAGCGGTACCGCGGCGGCGACGGCCACGAGAGCCACGGCGGCGCGTCTCTTGCCACGCCCGCGTGCGGAGGCGGGGGTCTCCACATGTTCTCCTCTCGCCCGGATCGTCCTGGCCGTAGGTCAATGAACCTTAAAGTGCCTTCTGTGCCTCGCCAAGGTTAGACCCCGGGGATGGGTGAGGCGGTGTGAAGCGCAATAAGCCCTGCTCGCTTGCTGGGAGCCGAGCCATCTTACGTGACACGACTCACAGCGCCCCATCACTTCTACACGTACGGGACGGCACTCAGCCACGGTTCAGACGGCCGCCGTAGCCGAGGGCCGTGCCTGGTCGGCCCCAGGTGTACTGGAGCGTCCCGTCCGGTTGCCGGGCGATCTGGACGACCCCGGACGTGCACGGCTTAGCGACCGACAGCGACATTTTCAGCGCGTTTTCCGTGCCTCTCGTCAGTGCGAGCGCGCCGGTGCATTTCTCCTTTGGATAGAACACGCTCCCGGTCGTCCCACCGGATTGGAACGTGACCTCTAGCGGGAAGGAGACGTTGCGTGCGGTGTTGACCATCGTGCCCTTCCACGTCCCAGCGAACGCCGACGGGATCGTCGTCACCGGACGGTTGTCGGACGCGTTGGTGCTGTCGGGTGGGGGGCCGTCGTCGTCCGCCTTGAGCTGGGGCCACAGCACCAGCGTGATGATGGCGATGCCGACGCCAACCCCGATGAACAGCGAGAGCGCGACACCGAGCACGTGGTTGCTGGGGCGCCGCATCCGCATGAGGGCCGCGAACGGCGACGAACCCCGTTCGCCGGTGTCACGGCCGTGCGCCAGCCCTGGGATGAGGTGCGGGGTCGGTTCGGTGGAGTTCGGGTGCTCGTCCTGGTCGACGGCGTCGAACGTGGCCGTCGGGTCGGGGCCGACCGCTCCGAAAGCCGCGGTCTGGTCTGAGTCCTTCTGCTCGGTCCGGTTCGGGGCGTCGGAGTCGAGGGCCCTGAAGGCCGCGGTCTCCTCGAAGGCGGCCGGGTCCAGGTCGGGCGCGGGCGGCTCCGGCGCGGACGCCTCGGGCCTGGGCTCCGGGCGTGACCGGCGCATGCGCGACAGCTTCCCGAGCAGCGGGAGCGACGGTGTCGGCGTCCCCTGGACGGGCGTAGGCGGCGCTTCTGGAGGCGGACCAGGAGGGGCGGCGGGGGCGGGTGCGCCGGGGGTGGCGGCCGTGGGATGCGGCGGTGCTCCCATGGGCGTCCGTGGCGGCATCTGCGGCGGTGGTGGGGGCGTCGGTGTTGGCGGTGGCGGGGGTTGCGGTACGGGTGCGCCGAAGGCGAGCGCGCGGCCCTCGGTCACCATCGAGGACGGCATGCGGTCGGCCAGCGGGCCTTTTTCGTCCAGAAGCCGTTCGAGAAGGTCCTTCGCCGTTGGACGGTTGGCCGGGTCCTTGGCCATGGCGTCGGTCATGACGTCCCGTAGCGAATCGGGGACGTTCGACAGGTCCGCCTCGTCGTAGACGATCCGCTGCATCACCTCGGACGGCGAACCGTCCCCGAACGGCGGCTCACCCGTCGCGGCGAACAGGACGGTCGAGGCCCACGCGAAAACGTCCGCGGCCGGGCCGATGCCGGTGCCGCTCAGCTGCTCGGGCGACTTGTAGGACGGGTCCTCGGTGATGTGCCCGCTGAAGGACGCGTTCACGGCCTCCAGCGCATGGGCGATACCGAAGTCGACCAGGCGCGGCCCGTCCCGGCCCAGGAGAACGTTCCCGGGTTTCAGGTTGTGGTGGACCGCACCGGCCCGGTGGACGGCCGCCAGAGCGATCGCCGTACCGACGGCCAAGCGCTCCACGACGGCGCCGCTGCGCAGACCTTCCTCTTCCACGAGCTGCTGGAGGGGCGGCCCGTCCACCCACTGGCTCACCACGTACGGGCGGTCGCCTTCCACATCGGCGTTCAGAATCGCCGCCGTGCAGAAGCCGGAGACCTTCCGTGCAGAAGAGAACGCGTTGGCGAACCGTGACCTGGCCACAGGCTCGCCACTCAGCCGCACATGCAGGACTTTCACGGCGACGAGGCCGCCGGCCGGGTCCCTGCCGAGGAAGACGGCGCCCTGCTCGCCGACGCCGAGCCGTCCCGTGATCTCGAACGCGCCGAGTCTTCGCGGGTCACCCGGCTGCAGGGGCAGCGCCTCGGGCATCTGACGAACCTCCGTGTCCTCCGGGGACCACGTCCCCGGCCTCCCCGTTTCCCTTCACCCCCGCGGCCACCCCCCGGCCTCACATCGGGGTCCTTTTTACCGCCTGCGCGGCGCCGTGGCGCCATCGCGGGCCGGAGCGCTCCATCGTGCCGCCACCCGGTAGCGTCGTGGCGATGGCCCGGAAACCGCTCACCCTCGCCGTCCTGAACGACCAGCGCGGCGCGTTCGGCCTGCCGCCCTACACCGGCGCCGACGAACAGGCCGGGCTCCGTCGCGCGGCGCTGGACACCGTCCTGGCCGGTATCGAGGCAGGAAGCGCCGAACCGTCCCGGCCAGTCATGATGGGAGCGGTGCGGTTTCTACTTGACCGGCTCGCCGAGCTCGCGCCCGGCCGTTCGGTGGAGGTTCGCGTTCCTCCTTATGCCGCCGTTCAATGCATCGACGGCCCGCACCATACCCGCGGAACACCCCCGAATGTGGTGGAGATGGACGCCGCCGCCTGGATCGGACTGGCCACCGGGCGGCTGGCCTGGGACGACGCGGTGGCGGACGGACGCGTCCGCGCCAGCGGCGCGCGCGCGGACCTGACCAGCTATCTCCCACTACCCATCGACGAGTCGGCCGAGGGCAAGGTCACTGGGACCGGCTGAGCTAACTACTCTGGGTCACGGCGTCTTGTCCGGCTGGGCGAAGGGGAATTCGCGTTCGACGCAGTTCCGCCGCGACGTGTCGTCCGGGTACCGCGCCTCGTCGCCGCACTGGGCCGCCTTGCTCAGCAGCACGAAAATCATCCCGGCGCCTATGAGGAGGGCCAGGGACGAGCAGACGACGCCCACGATCGCAGGACGGCGATCCGCGTCACGCCGCACGAGGGACACCGCCCCAAGGACGACGCCGACGAGCGCTGGGATCACACCCGCCAGGCACAGGACGAGCCCCACCAGACCCACGATCCCGAGTACCTGGGAGGCCCTCGCCATAGTGCTCCGCTTGGGCGGGGCAGGCGGCGAATACGTCTGGTACCCGGGCAGCGTCATGTGGTCCTCCACGTGTCGGTCACCAGATTCCCCCGCGTCGCCTGATGCCCGTGGTTCCGCGGGGTAAAGGTCCGTTAAGGAGATACCGCCGATCGGAGCAGGTGAATCCGGCATCTAGACTGATGAACGTGCCTCTTCGTGACGGACGTCTGAGCCACGACATCGATCCCACCGACCGCCCCCCGCAGGACGCTTGCGGGGTCTTCGGCGTCTGGGTCCCGGCGGACCAGGCGTCCCGTGCCGAGGTGAGCAAGCTCACCTACTACGGCCTGTACGCGCTCCAGCACCGCGGGCAGGAGTCCGCGGGCATCGCCG
>JBOHBY010000714.1:0-2361 GCA_050698635.1 Spirillospora sp. | reverse complement strand
GTCGACCTCGGCTACGGCGCGTCGCCGGTCACGACGGTCGAGCTGCACGCCCGGCTGCGCGCGGTGTCGCCGCGGCTGGAGGTCGTCGGCATCGAGATCGACCCGGCCCGGGTCGCCGCCGGGCTCGCGCTCCTCACCGCGGAGGGTTCCCCTGACGGATTGTCGTTCCGGCGCGGCGGTTTCGAGCTGCCGGTGCCGCGGCCGCCCGTCCTGATCAGGGCGTTCAACGTCCTGCGCCAGTACGAGGAGGCGGCGGCCTGGCGGGCGTGGGACGAGCTGGCCGCGCGCCTTGACCCGTCCGGCGTCCTCGTCGAAGGGACGTGCGACGAGATCGGCCGCCGCGCCGTCTGGGCGACGCTCACCCCGGACGGCCCCCAAACGATCACCTTCGCGGCCCATCTGCCGACGCTGGAACGTCCGTCGGCCCTGGCGGAGCGGCTGCCGAAGACCCTGATCCACCGGAACGTTCCGGGCGAGCCCGTCCACGCCCTGCTGACCGCGTTCGACCGGTGCTGGGCGACGGCCGCGCCGCATTCCGCGTTCGGCCCGCGCGCCCGCTGGGTCGAGGCGGTCGCGCTCCTCGCCCGGACGCATCCCGTCCTCACGCGTCCGCCCTACGGAGGCAGGAACCGCTGGCGCCTAGGCGAGGTCACCCTCCCCTGGACGGCCGTCGCCCCCACCTCCCAGTGATTCGCGGTGGAGCTTGTGCGGCGCGGCCTGGACGCGCGGCTGCACATCAATGCGGTCGATGTTCACGTGCGACGGACGGGTCACCGCCCAGGCGACGCAGTCGGCGACATCGTCGGCGACCAGCGGCGCAGGGACGCCCTCGTACGGCTTGGACGCCTTCTCCTCGTCCCCGTGGAACCTGACCAGCGAGAACTCCTCCGTCTTCACCAGCCCCGGCGCGATCTCCGTCACCCGGACCGGCTCGGCGACCAACTCGAGGCGCAGCACGTCGTTCACCGCGTAGGCGGCGAACTTGGCCGCGTTGTACCCGCCGCCACCCTCATAGGGGACGTGCCCCGCCAGCGACGTGATGTTGACGACATGCCCGTCGCCGCTCTCGACCAGCATCGGCAGCAGCGCCTGCGTGACGCGGACCAGCCCGAGGACGTTGCTGTCGTACATCGCCCGCCACTCGTCCAGATCGGCCGTCGCCACCGTGTCGAGGCCGAGCGCGCCACCGGCGTTGTTGACGAGCACATGGCAGCCGCCGACCGCCGCGGCGAGCGCGTCCACCGATTCCTGCGACGTCACGTCCAGCGAGGCGGGGACGATCTTCCCCGCGCCGGGCACGGTCTCGGCGATCTCCTTGGCGAGGGCGTCCAGCCGGTCCCGGCGCCGCGCGGCCAGCACGACGTTGAACCCCTCCGACGCCAGGCGCCTGGCCGTGGCGGCTCCGATCCCGCTGCTCGCTCCGGTCACTACCGCGGTCTTACGCATGAGCCCCAGCCTTCCAGGTCCCCGCGGGAACAGGGCACGCGGTCCATTTGTTGCGCTACCGGAGGTGGTGTCCGGTGCCGCGTCGTATCAGCCGAGTTGCGACGATCAGTGTTCATACTTCCCCCCTGGACCAACCGGGTACCGGCGACGCGGGCGGCATGAACGTCTACGTCGTCGAGGTGGCCAAACGCCTTGCCGCCAGGGGCGTCGAGGTGGACATCTTCACCCGCGCCACCAGCCGCGCGATGCCGCCCGCCGTGGAGCTCGCCCCGGGCGTCCTCGTCCGCAACGTCGTCGCCGGTCCGTTCGAGGAGCTGGACAAGACCGAACTCCCCCGCCACCTGTGCGGCTTCACCTCCGGCGTCCTGCGCGCCGAGGCCGTGCACGAGCCCGGCCACTACGACCTCCTCCACACGCACTACTGGCTGTCCGGCCAGGCCGGGTGGGCGGCCAAGCAGCGGTGGGGCGTGCCGCTCGTCCACTCCATGCACACCATGGCGAAGGTGAAGAACGCGGCGCTCGCGGACGGCGACAGCCCCGAACCGGCCGATCGCGTCCTGGGCGAGGAACAGGTCGTGGCATCGTCCGACCAGCTCGTCGCCAACACCGCCGAAGAGGCCCACGAACTCATCGACCTGTACAACGCCGACCCCTCGCGTGTCGCGACCGTCAGCCCCGGCGTCGACCTGTCGATGTTCCGCCCCGAGTCGTCCCTGGCCCGCGCCACCGGCCTGCTCCCGCACCGCACCGGCCCCGCCCGCCGCCGCCTCGGCCTCCCCCGCGACGCCTACGTCCTGCTGTTCGTCGGCCGGATCCAGCCGCTCAAGGCCCCCGAGGTCCTGCTGCACGCCGTCGCCCGCATGCTCGCGGGCGACCCGTCGCTGCGCCGCAGGCTCGTCGTCGCCGTCGTCGGCG
>JBOHBY010000713.1:0-2464 GCA_050698635.1 Spirillospora sp. | reverse complement strand
GGCCGGCCCCGCCGGTGCCGCCGGTGCCGCGCACGGGCGCGTTGTGCACGGCCGACAGGCACAGCCCGAGGACGGTCCGGGTGTCGCGCGGGTCGATGACGCCGTCGTCGTAGAGCCGTCCCGACAGGAAGAACGGCAGCGACTCCGCCTCGATCTGCGTCTCGACCATGTCCCGCATCGCGCGGTCCTGGTCCTCGTCGTAGGCGTGCCCGCGCGCTTCGGCGGCCTGCCGCGCCACGATCGACAGGACGCCCGCGAGCTGCTGCGGCCCCATCACCGCCGACTTCGCGGACGGCCACGTGAACAGGAACCGGGGGTCGTACGCCCGCCCGCACATCCCGTAGTTGCCCGCCCCGTACGACGCGCCCATCACGATCGAGAGGTGCGGGACCGCGCTGTTCGCCACCGCGTTGATCATCAGGGCGCCGTGCTTGATGATCCCGGCCTGCTCGTACTCCCTGCCGACCATGTAGCCGGTGGTGTTGTGCAGGAACAGCAGTGGCGTGTCGCGCTGGTTGGCGAGCTGGATGAACTGCGCCGCCTTCTGCGACTCCGCGCTGAACAGCACACCCTGCGCGTTCGCCAGGACGCCGACCGGGTAGCCGTGGACGCGCGTCCAGCCGGTGACGAGGCTCGTCCCGTACAGGGGTTTGAACTCGTCGAACCGGGACCCGTCGGCGACCCGGGCGATGACCTCGCGGGGGTCGAACGGCACCTTCAGGTCTTCCGGGACGATCCCGGCGAGCTCGTCCGCGTCGTAGACCGGTTCCTCGACCGCTCCGGGCGGTGGCCCGAGCTTGCGATGGTTGAGGTTCTTGACGATCTGCCGCCCCAGGCGCAGCGCGTCGGCCTCGTCGGCGGCCATGTAGTCGGCGAGCCCGGACGTGCGCGCGTGCATCTCCGCGCCGCCGAGCTCCTCGTCACCGGACTCCTCGCCCGTCGCCATCTTCACCAGCGGCGGCCCGCCAAGAAACACTTTCGCGCGTTCCTTGACCATCACGACGTAATCGCACATCCCCGGAACATAGGCGCCTCCGGCGGTGGAATTCCCGAACACCAGCGCGATCGTCGGAATCCCAGCGGCCGACAAGCGCGTAAGGTCACGGAACATCCGCCCACCCGGAATGAAGATCTCTTTCTGCGTGGGCAGGTCCGCGCCGCCCGACTCGACGAGGTTGATCACCGGTAGCCGGTTCTCCAGCGCGATATCGGACGCGCGGAAGCTCTTCTTCACCGTCCACGGGTTGCTCGACCCGCCGCGCACCGTCGGATCGTTCGCCACGATCACGCACTCGACGCCCTCGACGACACCGATCCCGGTGACGACGCTCGCGCCGACCGGAAAGTCGCTGCCCCACGCGGCGAGCGGGCTCAGCTCCAGGAACGGCGAGTCGGGGTCGAGCAGCAGCTCGATGCGCTCCCGCGCCAGCAGCTTCCCCCGCTGACGATGCCGCGCGACATACTTCTCGCCCCCGCCCTCCAGCGCCTTCGCATGCTCGGCGTCGAGGGCCGCCACTTTCTCCAGCATGGCGTGGCGCCGTTCCCGGTATTCCGTTCCGTGCGTGTCAAGGGTGCTCTTCAGCGTCAAAGGACGGCCTCCGGAATATCGACGAGACGTGACCGCAGCCACTCCCCCAAAGCCTTCCCCTGCGGATCGAAACGAGTCGAAGCGGAAACGCCTTCCTGCAGCATTCCTTCGACCACGAAATTCACCGCACGAAGATTGGGCAACACATACCGCCGGACGATGTGCTCACGCGCCTCAGGCAGAAGCTCCGTGAACCGCTCGACAGTGAGAAAGGGTTCGAGCCAGCGCCATTGCGCGTCCGTCCGAGCCCACACCCCAACGTTGGCGTCCCCACCTTTGTCCCCGCTCCGCGCCCCCACCACCCGCCCCAACGGCACCCGGACGGTAGCCGGGTTATCCACAGAAGTCGTTTCGCCCCCCGCCGAATGACCTGCGCGTTCGACACTAGGAGTGGGCTGGACCCCCCGGGCGGGTGGGGACGGGATTGGGATCCGGCGGCCGTCATGGCTCACGGCCACGTGATCGACCGCCTCGTTTGGAACGAACGCCGGTATGTAGACGCCGTAGGCGCTCGCCTTGCCAGGCGGGGACGTCATCGTGAAACCAGGAAAGCCCGCGAGGGCGAGTTCAACCGCCGCGCCGCTGAACGCCCGGCCGACCCTCTCCGGGTCGGGGTCGAGGACGGCGCACCTGAGCAGTGCGGTCGCCTCACCCTGCGTCGCAGGGTCGGCCTTGGCAGTCCCGACGAGCGTCCATTCGACACGCGCAGGCCGGGCATCACCGAACGCTGCTTCCATCTGCGCCTGGACGAGCTCTGCCTTCGCCTCGATGCCGAGCCCGGTGAGCACGAACGTCATCTCGTTGCGGTGACCGCCGAGGTGGTTGAGGCACACCTTGGTGGACGGCGGCGGCGCAAGGCCCCGGACGCCGCCGATC
>JBOHBY010000712.1:0-4091 GCA_050698635.1 Spirillospora sp. | reverse complement strand
GGGAGCACCTGCTGCGGGCGGCCAAGCGGCTCGACCACGCGCGGGTCGACGGCGAACGGCGCCTCCAGCTCGTCGCCGAACTGCTGGAGGCCGCGCTGGCCTGGGCGGAGACCGGCGGCGAGGAAGACCCCGAGACCACGCTGATCGACGCGCCGCTCACCCTCGACGGGCTGCGGAAGGAGCTGGAGAAGACCTACCGGGCACTCGCCCAGATCGCCGGTGGCAGGGACGCGCGGTACGCGCTGGTGAACAAGGCCAACGCCGTCCGCCCGAGGACGATCCTCGGCCCCTGAACCCGAACCCGCTCCCGAAGGCACGAAGGCACGAAGGCACAGGAAGGTGACCGATGAGCGCCCGCCCCGACTTCGCGGTCCGGATCTACCAGAACCAGTACCTCCCGGTGGACGGCACGCAGGTGCACGCCATCGTGGGGGTCGAGGCCCGGACGGGCGCCCCGGTCCGGCCGGCGGCGGAGGTCGTCATCGTCGACACCTCGGCGTCGATGGCGGGCGCGCGGCTGGTCGAGGCGCAGCGGGCGGCCAAGGCGGCGGTGGACGCGCTGCGCCCGAACGTCGACTTCGCCGTCGTGTCCGGGGCCCGCGACGCCGTCATGATCTACCCGGACACCGTGCGCCTGGCCCCCGCGACCGACCGGGACAAGACCGCCGCCAAGAAGGCGATCTCCGAGCTGTCGGCCCGGGGCGGCACCCGGATCGGCCGGTGGCTGACCCTCGCCGGTGACCTGTTCGACGGCTCCTCGCACGCCGTCCGGCACGCCGTCCTGCTGACCGACGGCCAGAACGAGCACGAGGACCGGGCCGACCTCGACGCGGCCCTGACGGCCTGCGCGGGCCGCTTCGTCTGCGACTGCCGCGGCGTCGGCGCCGACTGGAACCCGGCCGAGCTGCGGGAGATCGCCGTCCGGCTGCTCGGCCACTTCAAGACGGTGACCGATCCGCGCAACCTCACCGCCGACCTCACCGGGATGATCGGGGACGCGATGGGCAAGGCGGTGTCCGATGTGGCGCTGCGCGTCTGGACGCCGTACGGCGCCTCGGTCCGGTTCGTCAAGCAGGTGGCCCCGGGCCTGCGCGACCTGACCGGACGGCGGATCGAGCGCGAGTCCGAGGTGGAGGGGACGGCCACGGGCGACTACGCCACCGGCATCTGGGGCTCGGAGCAGCGCCACTACCACCTGTGCGTCACCGTGCCTCCGGGCAGGCCGCGGCAGAGCATGCACGCCGCGCAGGTCTCGATGGTGCTGCCGGGCTCCGGTGACCCGCCGGACGAGGAGCCCCTGGCCGAGGGCATGATCCTCGTCGAATGGACCGACGACGCGGCGCGGCCGACCGGGCGCCACCCGTCGGTCGAGCACTACTCGCGGCAGGCGGAGGTCGCCGACTCCGTCGGCCAGGGCCTGGCCGCCTACAAGAAGGGCGACGACGCGACCGCCGCCGGCAAGTTCCGGCTGGCGGGCGCGCTGGCCGCGCGGAACGGCGACGCGGGGACGACCCAGCGGCTCGGCAGGCTCGTCGTCCCGGAGACCGGCGAGATCCGCCCGCGCGCGGACGTCGACCCCGCCGACCTCCTCGAACTGGACACCGAATCGACCGAGTCGACCCAGCCGCCCCCTGAGGATGAGGACTGAGCGTGCCCCGCAGACTGTTCAGGCTCCACACCGTCCCGCGGCGCGTCCAGGCGCTGATGGCCCTCGTGCTGCTGTCGATCACCGTGCTGTTCACCGTCACCGGCTTCTCCCTCTGGGACGCGCGGTCGGCGCTGCGCGCGATCGGGCATGACGAGGGGCCGATGGTCGTCGCGACCAACGACGTCTACCTCGCGCTCAGCGACATGGACGCCCAGGTGACCAACGTCCTGCTGACGGGCGCCGAGCGGGACTGGCTCTGCGACGTCGAACAGGACGACCACAAGGACGAGGCCAAGACCGACGCCGAGAAGGCGGCCCAGAAGGCGACCCGGCAGGACGGCCCGTGCGTGCGGAGCCAGTCGCGCTACTTCTACGACATCCGCCGCGAGGACGCCCAGCGGGCGGCGCTCCAGGCGGCGCGGCTCGCCGAGAACGACCCGGTGCGGCTGCGGACCGTCCAGTCCGTGCTGGACGGGCTGCACCTGTACGACGAGCGCGTCCAGGCGGCGATGGAGCGCGGCAGCGAGACCGGCCACGCGTTCGGGTCCCTGCCGGAGAACGCGGCGGTGGAGTACCGGGCGGCGACCAGGGTCATGACCGAGGAGCTGCTGCCGAAGGCCGGGAACCTCACCCTGGGCGGCGCGGCGGACGTCGAGAAGTCCTACGGCGGCCCGCTCTCCCGGATGGAGACCGGCCGGACCTGGGTGTTCGGGCTCGGCCTGGCGGTCCTCGCCGCGCTGGCGGGCCTCCAGCTCTACCTCGCCAAACGTTTCCGGCGGGTGATCAGCCTGTTCCTGGTCGCCGCCGCGCTCGGCACCGTGGCGCTGACCGTGGCGGCCACGTCCCTGCTGGCCACCGAGGCCGACTACCTGCGGCTGGCCAAGGACGACGGGTTCGACCCCGTCCTCAGGCTGTCGCGGACGCGGGCGATGGCCAAGAGCCTGGACGCCGACCGCACCCGCGCCCTCCTCGACCCCGGCGGCGCCGACCGCTACGACCAGACCTACTTCGAGAAGACCCAGGCGATGCTCTACATCACCGAGGCGGAAGACCTCGGCGCCTACTACGCGATGCTCGGCGACCGCGTCGAACGCTACGGCGACGACGGGGGCCGCCCGCGCGCGTTCGGCGGCTTCTTCGGGGTGGAGGCGGCGGAGGCGGCCCTGCGGGGAGACCAGGAGACCGTCCATACGCTGCTGGCGCGCTACCGCGCCTACCAGCAGAACGACCAGCGCGTCCGCGTCCTCGCGCGGGGCGGCAAGCAGGAGGACGCCGCCAAGGCGCACCTGGACCCGCGCTGGCGTTACCTGACCCACCCCAGCTTCCGGGACCAGGACGACGCGCTCGACGCGCGCGTCGTCCGGCACCAGGTCGTCGTGAACCGCATGGTCCGGGGCGGGGAGGACACGCTGCGGCCCTGGACGTGGCTGCTGCCGGTGTCCGCGCTGGCCATCGCCGCGCTGGTCGTCGGCGGCGTCTGGCCCCGGCTGGCGGAGTACCGCTGATGGAGGACCGCTGATGGAAGGGGCGACCGTGCGCGCACTCAGGAACGTCGTGGTCGTGATCGCGGCCGTCGTGCTCGTCGGCGTGGCGCTGGCGGTGTACCGGGCCAGCGGTGACGGGGCGTCCGCGTCGATCGTCGGCAAGGGGAAGCTGCGGATCGGCGTCAAGGCCGACCAGCCGCGGCTGGGCCTGCGGATGCGGGACGGCAAGATCAGGGGCTTCGACGTCGACGTCGCCACCTACATCGCGGGCGGGCTCGGCGTCTACGGCGACGACATCACCTGGGTCGGGCTGACCTCGGACGAGCGCGAGAAGGCCCTGCGCGACGGCACCGTCGACATGGTCATCGCCACGTACTCGATCACCCCGGAGCGCAAGGAGCAGGTCACGTTCGGCGGCCCGTACTACGTGACGCACCAGGACATCCTCATCCGCACCGGCGACAGGGAGTCGATCAGGAACGTGGGAGATCTGGCGGGCAGGCGGCTGTGCCGCGCGGCCGGGTCGAACTCGTGGCGGCGGGTCACGCAGGAGCGGCAGGTGGCCGCGAAGCTGGTCCCGGCGGGTTCCTACAGCGAGTGCGTCTCCGCCCTCCTGAAGGGCCGCCTGGACGCCGTCTCCACCGACGACCTGATCCTCGCCGGGTTCGCCGCCTCGCCGGCCGGGTCGGGCACCGAGATGGTCGGGGCGCCGTTCACCAACGAGAAGCTCGGCGTCGGGCTCAGGAAGGGCGATGTGGCGGGCTGTGAGGCCGTCAACCGGTACCTGACCGAGATGTACCAGAACGGCACCGCGAAGACGCTGCTCAGCGAGTGGTTCGGGTCGGTGGACTTCGACGTCGCCACCGGCGTCCCCGAGTTCGAGGGTTGCGCCTGATCACGCGGGGCGGCACGGCGGCCTGATCACGGGAGATCCCGGCATGAGAGAACCGTGCGGCGGG
>JBOHBY010000711.1:0-1635 GCA_050698635.1 Spirillospora sp. | reverse complement strand
AGTACCTCCAGGCGAGCGGCACCTACAAGATGACGCCCGAGCAGCGGGTGGAGTGGGAGGCCGGGATGCGCTCGCTCTACGAGAGCATGGTCCGGATCGTCGTGACCCCGACGTGGGCGAAGCTGATCGACTTCGAGACGACCCTGCCGAGCGCGGTCGAGGAGCTGATCCGGCAGCGGGACGAGCGTCAGCGCGCCTGACCGCCGCCCGGCCGCCGCACGTTCGCACAGCCGCCCGTTCGCAGCCGCCCGTTCGCACATTCGCACAGAGGAGGATCTGATGGCCAAGTACCTGCTGCTCAAGCACTACCGGGGCGCGCCGGCGTCGGTCAACGACGCGCCGATGGAACAGTGGACGCCGGAGGAGATCTCGGCCCACGTGAAGTACCTGGAGGACTTCGCCGCCCGGATCGAGGCCACCGGCGAGTTCGTCGACAGCCAGGCGCTCTCGCCGGACGGCTTGTTCGTCCGCTACGGCGGGGAGGGGCGGCCGCCGGTCACCGACGGCCCGTTCCCGGAGACCAAGGACCTGATCGCCGGCTGGGTCGTCATCGACGTCGAGACCCATGAGCGGGCGATCGAACTGGCCGGTGAACTGTCCGCCGCCCCGGGCGCGGGTGGGAAGCCGATCCATGAATGGCTGGAGGTGCGGCCGTTCTACACCGCGCCCCCGACCATCACGGAGTGACCCACGTGGACGAGGCGCGGCTGGACGAAGCGGGGCTCCGAGCCCTCATTCCCACCGTGATCGGGATCCTCGGCCGCCGCGGAGCGGACTTCGCGGCGGCCGAGGACGCCGTCCAGGACGCGCTGGTCGAGGCCGTCCGCGTGTGGCCGGACGATCCGCCGCGCGATCCCAAGGGCTGGCTGGTCACCGTGGCCTGGCGCAGGTTCGTCGACGCCACCCGCGCCGACACCGCCCGGCAGCGGCGCGAGGAACGCGTCGAGGCCGAGCCCGAACCGGGCCCCGCCGACGCGGCGGACGACACACTCCAGCTGTACTTCCTGTGCGCGCACCCGTCCCTGACACCGGCCTCGGCGGTCGCGCTCACGCTGCGCGCCGTCGGCGGCCTGACCACGCGCCAGATCGCGCGGGCCTACCTCGTCCCGGAGGCGACCATGGCCCAGCGGATCAGCAGGGCCAAACGGACGGTGTCGGACGTCCGGCTCAACCGTCCCGGTGACCTCGCCACCGTGCTGCGCGTGCTCTACCTGATCTTCAACGAGGGCTATTCCGGGGACGTCGACCTCGCCGCCGAGGCGATCCGGCTCACCCGCCGGCTCGCGGTGACGACCGGCCATGAGGAGGCCGCGGGCCTGCTCGCGCTGATGCTGCTGCACCACGCGCGGCGACCGGCGCGCACCACACCGGACGGCCGGCTCGTCCCGCTCGCCGAGCAGGACCGCGGCCGGTGGAACACCCGCCTGATCGCCGAGGGCGTCGGCATCCTCCAGGCGGCCCTCGCCCGCGACCGCCTGGGCGAGTTCCAGGCCCAGGCCGCGATCGCCGCGCTGCATGCCGACGCCCGCACGGCCGACGAGACCGACTGGGTGCAGATCGTCGAGTGGTACGACGAACTGGTGCGCCTCACCGACAGCCCGGTGGCCCGCCTCAACCGGGCCGTCGCGGTAGGCC
>JBOHBY010000710.1:0-4746 GCA_050698635.1 Spirillospora sp. | reverse complement strand
GGGTACCCGGCCACACGACGGGCATTCGGCCAGGCCCGCGCTCAGCCCTCGCGCAGCCCGCGCGGGGGCTCAGCTTGCGGCACTCAGTGCCCGCGCGGTCAGTACCGTCGCCAGATGCGACCGGTACTCCGCCGACCCGTGCAGGTCGGTCGGCGGTTCGGTGCCGTCTGTCGCGTGTTCGGCTGCGGACCTGAACGAGTCCTCCGACGCAGGACGTCCCCTCACCGCGTCTTCCACCACGCTGGCCCGCACTGGGGCCGGACCCATGTTGGTCAGCGCGACACGCGCGTCCTCTACGGCGTCCCCATTGCGGCGCACCGCGCATGCGATACCGACAACGGCCCACGCCTGGGCCGTCCGATGGAACTTCTCGTAGTGCACGCCCCAGCCTGAACCCAGTTTCGGTACCCGCACGTCCACGAGCAGTTCGTCCGGCTCCATCGCCGACGTCATCCAGTCGACGAAGAACTCCGACGCGGCGATCTCCCGTTCGCCGCGCACGGACTGGACGTGGAACACCGCGTCCAGGGCCAGCGCCACGGCCGGAAGGTCGCCCGCAGAGTCGGCGTGCGCCATCGACCCGCCGAACGTGCCCCGATGCCGGACGGCCGGGTCGGCGACCGTCTCCGCCGCCGCCACGATCAGCGGGGCGTGCTCGCGCACCAGCGGGTCGCGGATCACCTGGTGGTGCGTCGCCATCGCGCCGATGACCAGCGCGTCGCCCGCGTCGCGGATCTCGCGGAGCGCGCCGATCCGCCCGACGTCGATCAGCGCGTCGGGGATGGCGAGCCGCATCCGCAGCAGCGGCATCAGGCTCTGCCCACCGGCGAGCACCTTCGCGTCCTCGCCCGCGTCGGACAGCGCCCGGACGGCGTCGTCCACCGAGGCGGGCCGCGCGTAGTCGAACGTCGCGGGGATCACCGCGCACCTCCGAGAGCGCGCCACACACGTTCTGGTGTGCACGGCATCGGAACGTCGTTCACGCCGTAGGGACGCAGAGCGTCGACGACCGCGTTGACGACCGCCGGGGTGGACGCGATCGTGCCCGCTTCCCCGACACCCTTCACACCCATCGGATTCGACGTCGCGGGCGTCTCCGTCCGGTCGGTGGTGAACGTCGGCAGGTCCGCCGCAGAGGGGATGAGGTAGTCGGCCATGGTCGTCGTGGTCAGGTTGCCGTCCGCGTCGTACACGGCCTCCTCGAACAGGGCCTGCGCGATGCCCTGTGCCAGCCCGCCGTGTACCTGGCCCTCCACGATGAGCGGGTTGATGACCTTCCCTACGTCGTCCACTGCCACGTACTTGCGGAGTTTCACCATCCCGGTCTCGGTGTCGACCTCGGCGGCGCACAGGTGCGTGCCGTGCGGGAACGAGAAGTTGTCCGGGTCGAACGTGGCGTCGGAGTCCAGGGACGGCTCGATGCCGTCCGGTAGGTCGTGCGCGGCGAACGCGGCCGTCGCGACCTCCTGCAGCGTCGTGCCCTCCTCCTGGACGCCACGGACGCTGAACCGTCCGCCCTCGAACTCCAGGTCCTGTTCGGCGGCCTCCAGCAGATGCGCGGCCACCCTGCGGGCCTTGTCGACCACCTTGTCGCACGCGGAGTACAGCGCGACCCCGCCGACGGCGAGCGAACGCGACCCGTAGGTGTCCATTCCCTTGGGCGAGATTGCCGTGTCGCCGTGCAGGACCCTCACGTCCTCGAACGGCACACCAAGCCGGTCGGCGGTGATCTGCGCCCAGCACGTCTCGTGGCCCTGGCCATGCGGCGACGAACCGGTGACCACCTCGACCTTCCCGGACGGCAGTACGCGCACCGACGCGTGCTCCCAGCCACCCGCGCCATACGACAGCGAACCCAGGACGCGGGACGGCGCGAGGCCGCACATCTCCGTGAACGTCGACACTCCGATGCCCAACTGCACCGGATCGCGCCGTTCACGCCTGTCGGCCTGCTCCGCACGCAGCTTGTCGTACTCGAACAGCGCCAGCGCCTTGTCGGTCGCCGCCTCGTAGTTACCGGAGTCGTAGGTGAGCCCCGCGATCGTCTCGTACGGGAACTCCTCGTGCGCGATCCAGTTGCGGCGCCGGACCTCGATGGGGTCGACACCCAGTTCGGCGGCCAGTTCGTCCATCATCCGCTCGATGGCGTACGTCGCCTCTGGACGACCCGCGCCCCGGTACGCGTCCGTCGGGGTCTTCGTCGTGAAGACGCCCGTACAGGTGAACGAGTACGCGTCCATCTTGTAGATGCCGTTGAACATGAACGCGCCCAGCAGCGGGATGCCCGGAGTGACGAGCATCAGATACGCGCCCATGTCGGCCAGCACATCTACCTTGAAACCGCGGATCCGTCCGTCGCGCTCCGCGGCGAGCGTGAGCCGCTGTATCTGGTCGCGCCCGTGGTGGACGGTCATGTTGCCCTCGCTGCGCGACTCCGTCCACTTCACCGGACGCCCGAGCCTGCGGGCCAGCAGCAGCGCGAGGACTTCCTCACCGCACACTTGCAGCTTGGAGCCGAACCCGCCGCCGACGTCCGGCGCGACGACCCGGATCCGGTGCTCGCCGATCCCGGTGACGGTCGCCAGCATCAACCGCAGGATGTGCGGGATCTGCGTCGCCGAGTACAGCGTGAACTCGTCCCCGTCCGGCACGCACAGCACTGACCGCGGCTCCATCGCCGTTGGGATGAGCCTTTGCTGCACGTACTCGCGTTCGATGACTACAGGGGCGTCCCTCATCGCGGCGTCGAGATCCCCGTTCTCGAACACCCACGTGTAGGACTTGTTCGTCCCCAGCTCCTCATGGACGAGATCGGCCTCTTCCGTAAGGGCCGCGTCCATGTTCAGGACCGCGGGAAGCGGTTCGTAGTCGACGTCAATCTCTTCCAGGGCGTCGAACGCCGCGTACTTGTCCCGCGCCACCACGCACGCCACCGGCTCACCGACGTAGCGCACCTCGCTCACCGCCATGGGCGGATGGTCCGGATGCTTCATGTCGTCGGTGACGACCCACGCGCACGGCAGCGAACCCTGTTCATCGGCGAAATCCGCGCCGCTCAACACGGCGACCACCCCGGGACTTCCCTTCGCCTGCGACGTGTCGACGCGGACGATCCGCGCGTGCGCGAACGGGCTGCGCAGATACGCCACGTGCAGCGTCCCCGCCGGGGTCATGTTGTCGGTCCACTGCGTCCGGCCGGTGATGAGCCGGGCGTCCTCCGACCGCTTGCGCGGTGCGCCGATCTCGGCGCCGGTGCGGCCCTCCTGGATCGTCACGGCGTCACCTCCTGACCCGCGGGCTCGCGCATGTCCTTCGCGGCGCGCCGGACGGCCTTGACGATGTTCTGGTAACCGGTGCACCGGCACAGGTTGCCCTCAAGGCCCTCCCGGACCTCCGCCTCCGACGGGGCGGCGTTCTCCCGCAGCAGGTCGAGCGACGCCATGATCATGCCGGGCGTGCAGTAGCCGCACTGGAGCGCGTGTTCCTCGTGGAAGGCCCGCTGCATGGGGTGCGGCGTCCCGTCGATGCCGAGGCCCTCGACGGTCGTCACGTCGGTGCCGTCGGCCTGGACGGCGAGCACGGAGCAGCTCTTCACGCTCATCCCGTCCATCAGGACGGTGCAGGCTCCGCAGTTGCTGGTGTCGCACCCGACCGGGGTTCCGACCTTGCCCAGCCGTTCGCGCAAGTAGTGGACGAGAAGGAGGCGTGGTTCGACGTCGTCCTCGTACGTCGCGCCGTCGACCTCGACACGGATTCGTGGCATGCGGGTTCCCTCCCAGGGACGTCTCGGGGTGGACTTGGAGAGAGACGTCCCCGGGGCGGAGCCCGCGAATCCTGCCACGTCATCGAGGTCATCGGGGCACCCCCGCGGAAGGCGACCCTACGAACCTATGACGCGGTTGAATCCTGTACTAGCCCCTGGTGAGGCCTATTTGCCGATATGTGGTCGTGCATTTGACGCCCGCGAGCGACGCCCGCGAGCGACGCCCGCGAGCCGTCGGCCGCCGCACACCGCGGGAACCGGGCCCGGCGGAGGAGTCAGTGCACGCGAAGCAGAACCGGCCAGGTCTTCGGGCCGACGATGCCGTCGGCGTCGACGCCGCCCCACTTCTGAACCGCCTTCACGGCCTTCTCGGTCGCGTCGTCGAAGCTGCCGGACATCTTGATCTCCGGGTGGCTGCGCGCCATCAGCAGGCCCTGGAGGCTCTGCACGTGCTCGCCCGAGTCGCCCTTGTTCAGTTCAGGGAGTTTCTTCACCATGTCCTCCGTCCAGTTGCCCCCGCCGTACGCGGGTCGTCCGTAACCGGCGATCACGCTGGAATTCCTGACGCGGCGCTTCACCGCGTCGCCGGTGTTGGCTTCGATGGTCTGCAGGCGTCCTCCGCCGAGGACCTTCTCGACCACGCCGACATGGTCGATCGCACCGACGTTGTTGGTGGCGCCCCAGTCGAAGAACACGATGTCGCCGGGCTTGGCCTGGTTGACGCTCGCGGTCGTCCCGCTGTGCCACCGCCCGACCTTCTGAAAATCTTCCGCGTGCCACACCGTGTAGGCCCGGTCGCCGCCAGGCAGCACCGCCGAGGCGTTCCCGCTGTGCCGCGCCCAGTAGGTGATGGCCATGTCGCACCAGGACGCCCTGAGGAACTCGTCCCCGTGCCTGGACGCGTACTCCTTGGTGATCGTGTTCGGGCGCCCCGACATCCCGATCGACTTGCGGGCCTGCGCGATCATCTTCGCGGCGCTCAT
>JBOHBY010000709.1:0-9418 GCA_050698635.1 Spirillospora sp. | reverse complement strand
CTCTCCCGGATCCGGATGGAAAGGTTGGGCACCTTGCGGCGCAACAAGATGAGGATCACCGGCGCGGTGGTGGTGAGTGCGACGCTCGCGCTCAGCGCAGTGGCCTGCGGCGGCGACGACGATGGCGGCGACGGCGGCGGCAGCGGCGGCAACGAGATCACGATCGGGTTCATGGGCGACCTGACCGGTGAGAACTCGGGTCTGGTGATTCCGCCGAAGCAGGGCGCGCTGCTGGCGATCGAGCAGTACAACGCCACCAACCCCAAGGTCAAGATCAAGCTCAAGGAATATGACAGCCAGGGCAAGGCGGAGCAGGCCACGACGCTGGCGCAGGGCGCGATCAAGAGCGACAAGATCGTCGGGTTGATCGGGCCGGCCTTCTCCGGCGAGTCCGAGAGCGTGGGCCCGATCCTGGAAGAGGCGAAGATCCCGAGCGTGTCGCCGTCGGCGACGAGCATCACGCTCGCCGAGAAGGGCTGGAAGTACTGGCACCGGGTGGTCGCCGACGACGCCGTGCAGAGTGCGGGCGCCGCGACCTTCCTGGTGAACTCGGTGAAGGTGAAGAAGCTGTTCACCGTTTCGGACAAGCAGGCCTACGGCGAGGGTCTCAGCAAGGCCATCGCGCAGGCGGCCGGCGCCAAGGGCGTGCAGACCCAGTCGGACGGCGTGAACGACAAGGCGACCGACTACTCGTCCACCGTGAACAAGATCAACCAGTTCAAGCCCGACGCGGTCTACTTCGGCGGCTACTACGCGGTGGCGGGACGCCTGTTCAAGCAGCTCCGCGAAAAGGGCTACACGGGCAAGATGATGTCGGGCGACGGTTCGCTCGCCACGGGGCTGATCGAGGGCGCGGGGCAGAAGAACGCGCAGGGCGCGCTGCTGAGCTGCGGCTGCCTCATCGACGCCGAGGGCAAGACCAACGAGTCGGCGAAGAAGTTCGCCACCGACTACAAGACGAAGTTCGGGTCGGAGGTCGCGATCTACTCGACCGAGGGCTTCGACGCGGCGACGGCGTTCATCAAGGCCGTCCAGGCCGGCAAGACCACGCCCGAGGACATCAACGCCTTCCTGAAGACGGTGAACTTCCAGGGTGTCGGCAAGCCGGTCAAGTTCGACGACAAGGGCGAGCTCGCGGCGCAGGACATCTTCATCTACGAGGTGAAGGACAACAAGCTGCCGCTGCTCGGCAACAGCAACGAAGCGAAGGTCTCGTAGGCGTCACCACGCCTGAACCCGACCTGAACGTCCCCGTTCCGGGGGCCCTCTGACGGCGCGGGAGCGGGAGCGCTACAGCGCTCCCGCTCCTTTGACGAAGGCGACCGAAGGTGCTCGACGACTTCATCAATCAATTCTGGCCGTCGACCGTCGACGGGCTGGCGCTGGGCGCGATCTACGCGCTGCTGGCGCTCGGCTACACGATGGTCTACGGCGTGCTCCGGCTGATCAATTTCGCGCATGCCGACATCTTCATGGTGGGCACGTTCGCGGCGCTCTGGACGGCGCGGACCATGGGCGTCTCCGACGCGGGAGGCTTCGCGCTGATCGGCGTCGTGGTCGCGATGGCCGTCGTGGCCGGCGCGGTCGCGGGCGGCGGTGCGGTGCTCCTGGAGGTGACGGCGTACCGGCCGTTGCGCAAGAAGGGCGCGTCGCGGCTGGCGGCGCTGATCTCCGCGATCGGTGCGTCGATCTTCATCCAGCAGCTGATGGGCACCGTGGGGGTCCGCTGGATCTTCGGGACCTCGAAGGAGGCGGGCAGGCTCGACGTCAACGAGCAGTTCAAGCACCTGACGAACGTGGTCGACACCGACGCGATCGTCATCCGCAACGACCAGCTGATCATCTTTGTCGGCGCGGTGCTGATGATGATCGCGCTGGACCAGTTCGTGAACCGGACGAAGCTCGGCCGCGGTATCCGCTCGACGGCGCAGGACCCGCAGACCGCGGTGCTGATGGGCGTGAACATCGACCGGGTGGTGTCGGTGACGTTCCTGGTGGGCGGTGTCATGGCGGGTGTCGCCGCGGCGCTGTACTTCCTGCGGTTCGAGACCACGAACTACTTCGTCGGGTTCCTGCTCGGCATCAAGGCGTTCACCGCGGCGGTGCTCGGCGGGATCGGCAACATCCGCGGGGCGCTGGCCGGAGGCTTCACATTGGGGTTGCTGGAGATGTACGGATCGAGCATTTTCGGTTCGGAGTGGCGTGACGTCGTCGCGTTCGCCTTGCTGATCCTGGTTCTGATGTTCCGTCCCACCGGAATTCTCGGTGAATCCCTCCAGCAGGCGCGCGCATGAACCTCTCCAAGAACACGAACGGAAACGGCGGCGCCCTCGGCCAGGTCCGCGGCGCGCTCTCGCTCGACCCGCTCCGCAACGCGTGGGCGGGCGCCCCGCCGGTGGTGCGCTGGATCGTGTACGGCCTGCTGATCATCGGCGGGCTCCTCCTGCCGAGCCAGTCGATCGGCGAGTTCATGGCGCCGAGCGGCACCGACTGGGCGTCGATGCTCAGCACCCAGATCGCGATCTACGTGCTGCTGGCGATCGGCCTGAACGTGGTGGTCGGCATGGCCGGCCTGCTCGACCTCGGGTACGTGGCGTTCTACGCGGTCGGCGCGTACACGATGGCGATCTTCGCGACGAAGTACGACTGGTCGTTCTGGGAGTCGCTGGTCCTGGCGATCGGGTTCTCCGCGCTGGCCGGGGTGATCCTCGGGGCGCCGACGCTGCGCCTGCGCGGCGACTACCTCGCGATCGTCACGCTCGGCTTCGGTGAGATCGTCAAGACGACGGCGAACAACAGCGACTACGTGAACGGGCCGCGCGGCGTGCAGGGCATCCCGCACCCGCCGTCGCTGTCGGAGTTCGAGATCATGGGCGTGCAGCCGCTGAAGTACGGGCTGCTCGACTCGCGGCCGTACTACTACCTGCTGCTGCTGTTCATCATCGTCGCGATCATCTTCGTGAAGCGGCTGGAGCGGTCGCGGGTGGGCCGCGCGTGGGCGTCGATCCGGGAGGACGAGGACGCGGCCGAGCTCATGGGCGTGCCGACGTTCAAGTTCAAGCTGGCGGCGTTCGCGATCGGTGCCGCGATCGGCGGCAGCGGCGGTGTCGTGTTCGCCTCGCAGCAGACGTCGATCACCCCGCTGAACTTCGAGTTCCTGGTGTCGGCGCTGATCCTGGCCGGTGTGGTGCTGGGCGGGTCCGGCAACCTGCCCGGCGCGATGCTGGGCGCGGCGGTGCTGGCGTGGCTGCCCGAGCGGTTCCGTGGCCTGTCCGACTACCGGATGCTGATCTTCGGTGCCGCGCTGGTGGCCATGATGATCTTCCGTCCGGAGGGGCTGTGGCCGTCCCGGCAGCGCAAGGCCGAGCTGGCCGAGGGCACCGGCGGCATGGGCAGTATGGGAGCCGAGGTCGCGGTTCCGGACAAGTCCGGCGTCGGGCCGACGGAGATCCTGGAGGAGGGCAAGTGAGCGGGACGAAAGACGCCACGCCCGTCCTTGAGCTGCGCGACGTCATCATGCGGTTCGGTGGCGTGGTCGCGCTCAACAAGGTGAACATCACGATCGGCGCGGGGGAGATCTTCGCGCTGATCGGCCCGAACGGCGCCGGGAAGACGACGGTGTTCAACGTCACCACCGGCGTGTACCGGCCGACCGAGGGACAGGTGGTGTTCCGCGGGAAGCGCATCGACGGGAAGAAGCGCTACACCGTCACGAAGCTCGGTGTCGCGCGGACGTTCCAGAACGTGCGCCTCTTCCACAACATGACGGCGGTCGAGAACGTCCTCGTCGGCACCGACGCCCACCACCGGACGGGTTTCGTCGGCGCCGCCCTGGGGCTGCCCTGGCACCGCCGGGAGGAGCGCCGGGGACGGGCACGCGCCCGCGAGCTGCTGGAGCTGGTCGGCATCCCGCACCGCGGCGAGGAGGCCGCGAAGAACCTCCCGTACGGCGACCAGCGGCGCCTGGAGATCGCGCGGGCGCTGGCGACCGACCCGAAGCTGCTGCTGCTGGACGAGCCCGCGGCGGGCATGAACCCCGCGGAGAAGACGGCGCTGCAGGACCTGATCCGCAGGATCCGCGACACCGGGGTGACCGTGCTGCTCATCGAGCACGACATGAGCCTGGTGATGGGGATCAGCGACCGGATCGCGGTCCTGGACTTCGGGCAGAAGATCGCCGACGGCCTCCCGGCCGACGTGCAGAACGACCCGCGGGTCATCGAGGCGTATCTGGGGGCTCCGGCCGATGCTTCTTGAGATCGACGACATCCACGTCCACTACGGGAAGATCGCGGCGTTGAAGGGCATCTCGGTGTCCGTCGAACAGGGCGAGATCGTGACGCTGATCGGCGCGAACGGCGCCGGGAAGACGACGACGCTGAAGACGATCTCCGGCCTGCGCAGCCTGTCGGCGGGCGCGGTCCGCTTCGACGGCCGGGACATCAGCCGGATGCCCGGGCACAAGCGGGTGCTGGTCGGCATCGGGCAGGCGCCCGAGGGGCGCGGGATCTTCCCGGGCATGACGGTGGAGGAGAACCTCCTGATGGGCGCCTACGCCCGCAAGGACGACCCGTCCAAGGAGATGGCGGAGGCGTTCGAGCTGTTCCCGCGGCTGGCCGAGCGCCGGACGCAGTCGGGCGGCACGATGTCCGGGGGCGAGCAGCAGATGCTCGCGATCGGGCGCGCGCTGATGGCCAAGCCGAAGGTGCTGCTGCTGGACGAGCCGTCGATGGGCCTCGCGCCGATGCTCGTCCAGCAGATCTTCTCGATCATCCAGGAGATCAACCGGCGCGGCACGACGGTGCTGCTGGTGGAGCAGAACGCTCAGCAGGCGCTGCAGATCGCGCACCGCGCGTACGTGCTGGAGACGGGCCGGGTCGTGAAGTCGGCGCCGGCGGGCGAACTGCTCGACGACCCGCAGGTTCGCGCGGCGTATCTGGGCGGCGCGTCGGGCGACGACCTCGCGGTCGCGTCGGACGTCGCGTCCGCCGAACCGGACGCCCCTTCGACGAAGCCGGACGCTCCTTCTGCGGACGCGGACGGCGACACCGAGGAGGGGACGGCCTCGTAACGGCTTCCAGTTCGCGGTACACGCCCGTCCAGGTCCGGTTCGCCGGGTGTGGGCGGGCGTGCCGCGTTGTGACGTCCTCGCCCGCCTGAGGGGCGCGGGGAGGTCAGGGGAGCGGGATCTCGGCGGGCGCGGGGTCGCTGACCGCGCCGACGGGCGGCGAGCCGTAGAGCCGGACGGCCTTGGCCTTCGCGCCGCGCGGCACGTCGAACCAGAGGTCGAACTCGACGCGCATGGACGCGCCCACCGAGAACCGCTCCGGCTGCCGTTTGATCATGGTGGCGTTGACGTCGGGGGAGTGGGTCCGGCCGTCGGTGGTGACGAGGCGCTGCTGCCAGGTGTCGAAGACCTGGATGTCGCGCCCGGTGTTGACGGCCAGGAGCCGGACCCGGGTGAACGTGCCCTTGGAGTCCATCGCGGCGTGCGTGCCCATGACCTCGGTCATGCCCTCGCGGAAGCCGATGACGGTGAACTGCGCGTCGGCGCTGCGTCCGGTCCTGCCCTCCGGGACGGCCTCGCCTTCGCGGGCCTTCTCGGCCGGGATGTGGTAGGTGAGCGTCGTCTTGTCCGGCCCGGAGTCCGAGCAGCCCGGCAGCGAGGCGGCGAGCGGGATCAAGGCGCCCGCCAGGACGATCCGTGAACGGAGGCGCATGCCCGGAACGTACGGCCGATCACGCGTCCGAGTGAACCGCCCGGCGCGTTCCGCAACCCAACCGTAACCAGTGATCTTCGAACACCGGTGTCGCAACGGGCCGCCGACCCGTCCCCGGACATGCGTTGACCCGGGATCACCTTTGGGGCCGTACGAACCTTCCCCGGGCGCGTACGTTGTCTACTCGGTGATCCCGGGCCGTTCCGATGCACGCTACAGACCCCGGCCCATGCATCGCAAAGGAGACTCGATGACCGGAGCGAAGGACGACTCGACGCGGAAACGAGATCATCCGGCCCCGCGGCGGCGGTGTCACGCGTCCGGGGCGTCGCGGAGCATGCAGGTCAGGCGGGCAGTGCACACCCGCCGGTCCGCCCCGTCGGTGATCACGATCTCGTAGGTGGCCAGCGACCGGCCGCCGTGCGTACGGGTCGCCACGCCCGTCACGTGCCCGTCGGTCGCCGACCGGTGATGGGTGGCGTTGATCTCGATGCCGACGGCGATGCGTCCCGCGCCCGCGTGCAGCGCGGCGCCGATGGACCCGAGCGACTCCGCCAGCACGCACGAGGCGCCGCCGTGCAGCAGCCCGTACGGCTGGGTGTTGCCCTTGACGGGCATCCGCCCCACGACACGCTCCGCCGACGCCTCCAGGAACTCGACCCCCATCGCCTTGGCGAGATCCCCATGCGCGCCGGACGCACCCGCGAAGACGTCCCGCAGACCCACATCCCGCGAGCCCGCGCCCGCGCCCCCTGCACCAGTCATCGAGCCTCCGCAAAACTGTCGTTGACGCAGACTAGAGTCCTGGTGTGGCGACGAAAGCAGCGACCCCTGACAAGCGTGACCGGCTTCTCCTGCTCGACGGGCACTCACTGGCCTACCGCGCGTTCTTCGCGCTTCCCGTGGAGAACTTCTCCACGACCGACGGGCAGCCGACCAACGCCGTGTACGGCTTCACCTCGATGCTCATCAACGTCCTGCGCGACGAGCAGCCGACCCACATCGCCGTGGCGTTCGACCGCTCCGAGCCGACGTTCCGGCACGAGCAGTACGTCGAGTACAAGGCGGGACGGCAGAAGACGCCCGACGAGTTCCGCAGCCAGGTCAGCCTGATCTTCGAGGTCCTGGACGCGCTGCGCATCCCGCGCCTGTCGGTCGCCGGGTTCGAGGCCGACGACATCATCGCCACCCTGTCCGTCCAGGCCGTGTCCGCCGGCATGCGGGCCCTCATCGTCACCGGCGACCGCGACGCGTTCCAGCTCGTCAACGACGACGTCACCGTGCTGTACCCGATCCGCGGCGTGTCCGAGCTGTCCCGGATGGACCCGGCCGCCGTCGAGGGCCGCTACGGCGTCCCGCCCGTCCGGTACCGGGAGCTGGCCGCGCTGGTCGGGGAGAGCAGCGACAACCTGCCCGGCGTGCCCGGCGTCGGCCCGAAGACCGCCGCCAAGTGGCTCACCAAGTACGGCGACCTCGGCGCCCTCGTCGACCGCGTCGACGAGATCAAGGGCAAGGCAGGCGACAGCCTGCGCGAGCACCTCGCCGGAGTCCTGCGCAACCACCAGATCAACCGGCTCGACACCGAGGTCGCGCTGGAGCTCGCGCCGCCGCAGCTGACGATGGGCCAGTGGGACCGCGAGGAGATCCACACCCTGTTCGACTCGCTCCAGTTCCGCGTCCTGCGCGAGCGCCTGTACTCCACGATCTCCGCCGCCGAGCCGGAGGCCGACGAGGGCTTCGACGTCCAGCTCGACGCGCTGGAGCCCGGCGCGCTCGCCGCCTGGCTCGACGCCAACTCCGGCGACCGCCTCGGCATCGCCGTCACCGGCACCTGGGGCCGCGGCACCGGCGAGATCACCGCGCTGGCGCTGGCGTCCCAGAAGGGCCCGGCCGTGCACCTCGACCCGGCCGAGCTGATCGAGGACGACGAACGCGCCCTCGCCGCCTACCTCGCCGACGCCGAACGCCCCAAGGCGATCCACGAGGCGAAGGGCCCGATGCTCGCGCTCGCCGCCCGCGGCATCACCCTCGACGGCGTCACCAGCGACACCGCGCTCGCCGCCTACCTCGCGCTCCCCGGCCAGCGGACGTTCGACCTCGCCGACCTCGCGCTGCGCTACCTGCACCGCGAGCTGCGCAGCGAGACCGAGGACACCGGGCAGCTCACCCTCGACGGCTCCGGCGAGGAGGAGGCCGCCGAGGCGCTCGCCGTCCGCGCCCGCGCCGTCACCGAGCTCGCCGACGTCCTCGACCGTGACCTCGACAAACGCGGCGCCACCCGGCTCCTGCACGAGGTCGAGCTGCCGCTCGTCGGCGTCCTCGCCGCGATGGAACGCGCCGGGATCGCCGTCGACAACGACCACCTCGCCGGGCTGTCGGCGTCCCTCGGCGGCCAGGTCAAGGAGCAGGAGCAGGCGGCCCACTCCGCCGTCGGCCACGAGTTCAACCTCGGGTCGCCGAAGCAGGTCCAGCAGGTTCTGTTCGACGAGCTGAACCTGCCCAAGACCAAGCGCACCAAGACCGGCTACACCACCGACTCCGAGGCCCTCACCAACCTCCAGGAGAAGGAACCGCACCCCGTCCTCGACCACATCCTGCGGTGGCGCGAGGTCGCCAAGCTCAAGAGCATCGTCGACTCCCTCATCCCGATGGCCGACGACGCCGGGCGCATCCACACCACCTTCAACCAGATGATCGCCGCGACCGGACGCCTGTCGTCGACCGACCCGAACCTGCAGAACATCCCCATCCGCACCGCCGAGGGCCGCCAGATCCGCGAGGCCTTCGTCGTCGGCGACCGCTACGAGTCCCTCCTCACCGCCGACTACTCCCAGATCGAGCTGCGCATCATGGCGCACCTCTCCGAGGACGACGCGCTCCTGGAGGCGTTCGGCTCCGGCGCCGACTTCCACACCATCACCGCGTCCCGCGTGTTCGGCCTCCCGCCCGAGCAGATCGACTCCGAACTGCGCGCCCGCATCAAGGCCATGAACTACGGCCTCGCCTACGGCCTGTCCGCCTACGGCCTGTCCCAGCAACTGCGGATCTCCCCGGACGAGGCCCGCGGCCTCATGGAGGAGTACTTCGAGCAGTTCGGCGGCGTCCGCGACTACCTGCGCGACATCGTCGCCAAGGCCCGCCAGGACGGCTACACCGAGACCATCCTCGGCCGCCGCCGCTACCTGCCCGACCTCAACTCCGACAACCGCCAGCGCCGCGAGATGGCCGAACGGATGGCCCTCAACGCCCCCATCCAGGGCTCCGCCGCCGACATCATCAAGGTCGCCAGCCTCAACGTGGACCGCGCCCTGCGCACCGCGCGCCTGACGTCCCGCATGCTCCTCCAGGTCCACGACGAACTCGTCTTCGAAGTCGCCGAAGGGGAACTGGACGCCCTCAAAACCCTGGTCAGCGCCGAAATGGCCAACGCCTACGACCTAAGAGCCCCCCTAAGCGTTTCCATGGGCACAGGCCAAACCTGGCAAGACGCAGCGCATTAATGGCATTTTTCTCCTCCTTCGGGCCCTGGGGGCCCTCCATCGTCGAAAAACGCGGCGCGATCGCTGCATCGCTTCGGCTCGCCTAGCGGCTCGCTGCGCGATCAGGTTTCTCGCAGGCTCGAAACCTGCCTTCGGACGCGATCGCAACGGTTGGGGTCGTTGCGTGGTTGCGGAGGGAGGCTGGGGGCGCCTCAGGGG
>JBOHBY010000708.1:0-4118 GCA_050698635.1 Spirillospora sp. | reverse complement strand
GCGCCGCTCCCCGGCGTCTCGTTCACGATGAAGGCCGCGCCCGTGTCGGCGGAGGCCCTGCGCCAGCTCGACGCCATGGCCGCCAACCCGGACCGCGGCATGCAGCGCCAGCCGGACCTCGCCGCGGCGGCGGCGGGCGCCCGCAACGGCCTGACCTGGAAGAGCGGCTGCGGCTCCAACGACGCCGTCAAAGCGGTCGACGCCAAGGTCACGCTCGGCGCCTGGTGCTTCGACAACGGCGACAAGAGCACCCAGAACTGGATACCGCAGGGCGTCGCCATCAGCCGCACCAAGCAGCTCGACGGCGTCGTCCTCAGCTGGTACCACCGGCACAAGAGCGGCTCGGACTGGGTGACGGACGGCTCGCGCATCACGGTGGGCACGCGTCCCCGCGTCGAAGCCAAGGGCGCCTACCAGCCCGTCACGCTGGCCATCCCCACCGCCACCGCCGACGGGAAGCTCACGGTCAAGGACGTCTCGCCCGCCGCGCCGCCGTCCGGGTCCGTCACCACCAAGGGCGTCGACGAGGCCAAGCAGCACCAGGGTGGGACGGCCCTCGCGGGCGACTTCCTCTACACGGCCAGCACGTCCGGGCTACGTGTGTACGACATCCGGCGTACATACCGGGTGGCCACCGGGAAGAACATCCTCGGCGTAGGGGACGACGGTAAGTTCTACGCCCACAACGAGAAATACGCCCTCTTCCAGACGGCCTCGTTCAAGCCCGAGAACGCCGGCTCCTGCCCCGCCTGGGACAAGGCACCGTCCGCCAAGAACAAGGACCTGTGCTTCAGCACGATCTCCTACGACCCGACCACCTCACCGAAGAGCCTCCTCACGGCCGAGTTCAAGACCGGGAGCGGGGTGACGTCCGCGAAGCCCATGCGCGTGGTGCGGTGGCCGCTCAACGCGGACGGGTCGCTCAAGACCGACGCGTCCGGACGGGTGAAGTCGTCCATCGTGTACGGCACGAACCTGACGAAGGTGCAGGGCGTGTCCGGCTACCACAGCGGCAATGGCGACACGATCTACTACAACACGTCCAACGGCGCCTCACCCGGCTCCATCTACAGCGACCGCGACGGGGACGGCAACGCGCCGTTCAAGGTGGTCGGGCCCATCGGCGGTGAGTCCCTCGCCTTCGACCCGTACTCGGGAGGCGACCGTGTCTGGGGCGTCACCGAGCGCGCGAACCAGCGGATGCTGTACTGGATCTACCGCAAGGAGATGCAGAAGCCCGGCATGCCATAGCGGACACGCCGTAGCGCCCATGCCGTAGATGGTTACGATCCGGGGCATGGGCGTACAAGCTGTGATCTTCGACTGGGGCGGCACGCTGACCCCGTGGCACGACATCGAACTGGCCGACATGTGGCGCGCGATCTGCTCCGCCCACCTTCCCCCGGACGACGTCGAGAAGGCCGCCACGGAGCTCGCCGACGCCGAGCTCGAGCTCTGGCGCCGGGGCGACAGCGAGCACCGCAGCGCCACCCTCGCCGAGCTCTTCGAGATCGCCGGCGTCGAGCCCACCGAGGCGCTCCTCGCCTCCCACTTCGAGACCTGGACGCCGCACACCCACACCGACCCCGCCGTCCCCGGCCTGTTCAACGCCCTCCGCGAGCGCGGGATCAGGGTCGGCGTCCTGTCCAACACCATCTGGTCGCGCGACCTGCACGAGCGGATCTTCGCCCGCGACGACGTCCTGCACCTGCTCGACGGCGCCGTCTACTCCAGCGAGATCCCCTGGACGAAACCGCACGCCGAGGCGTTCCGCGCCGCCATGGACGCCGTCGGCGCCACCGACCCCGCGTCCTGCGTCTTCGTCGGCGACCGGCCCTACGACGACATCCACGGCGCCAAGTCGGCCGGGCTGCGGGCCGTCCAGATCTGGCACCAGACCACCCGCGCCTTCGACCGTCCCGGGCTCACCCCACCCGACGCCCTCATCCACGACCTGGACGAGCTGCTCCCGCACGTCGAACGCTGGCACGCTCCATAGCGGGACGCTGCTCACCGCTTGCGCGCGGGGCTCAAGGCTTCCGGGCGGTGATCAGGTCGCGGGTGATGGCCTGGTCGACGCGGTGCCGGAACCCGCGATAGGCCTCGGAATCCTGAACGTCCAGGCTGTTGGACGTCAGGACGTCCGCCAGCTCCTCACGGCGCCCCCCGAACGTGTTCCACGAGATGCCGATGGCACCGCCGGAACGCAGCAGCCCGACCCATTCGGGCACGGCGGCCGTGAGGAGCTCGACCGGGCTGCGTGACAGCTGCCCCTTCCCCTTACGGCTCGGCCGCCCACCAGATCCACCGCCCTTGGGACGGCTGCCGTGCTGGACGCCGTAGGGCGCGTCGGTCACGATCAGGTCGAACGAGGCGGGCCGGAAGAATTTCCCGGCGTCGAGCGAGTCGGCGTTCACGACGGTGATCTCCATCGTCTCGCCGCCCTTGTAGCGCTCCTTGGACGCGCCGTAGGTCACGTGGAGGCGGCGTCCGAGCACGGCCCTGTCGCGCCGGATGGTGGTGACCTCGGCCTGGTGCTTGACCCGGTTGTTCTTCAGCCAGGTCTTGACGAAGGCGGCGTAGGCGTCGAAGTCCTTGCCGTCGATGTCGATCCCGGCGGCGTCCAGCCCGTACATCATCGCCTGGTTGAGGGTCGTGCCGCGTCCGCACATGGGGTCGAGGACGCGCGGACGGCCGTCGACCAGTTCCATGGGGGAGGCGGCCGCCATCGCGGTCACGTTCAGCAGCAGCTTGGTGAAGTACTCGTTCGTCTTGCCCGAGTACTTCTGGATGGTGAGCAGGTCACTGCCGAACAGGTCGAGCGGCTGGAGCGCGACGGGACGCAGCAGCTCGCCGTCCACGATCTCGAACAACGCGTAAAGCGACGAAAGGTTCGACAGAAGATGGACGTCCTGTTCCGTCAGCCCGTCGGCCGAGAACGTCACATAGGGAACGCCGCCGATCGCGGTCTCCTCGATGTCGCGGACGCGCCCGCCGAGCGCCCGTTCGCTGAACACGGTCAGCTCGGCCTTCACCAGCCCGGCCGCGGCCTGGGCGTAGACCCGGTTGTGCGAGGGGGAGACGAGTAGGCCGTACGCGGTCATTCGGCCGACCCTACAACCTCGTCCGGAACACCTCGGCCCGGACGGCGGAGACCGCCGGGGAACGGTGTCCCCGGCGGTCTCCGTACGGGCCTTGTGCGGGCCGTTCCTCCCGGGTCAGGCGGCTCGGACCGGACGCTCCGCGACCTTCCCGGCCTCCGGTCTTCCGGTATCCGGATCACCGGACGAAGTAGGAAGGGCCCGCTGCGCCACCGGGCCCTTCGCCCCTTCAACGGCCGGAAGGTCCGGAAGGTGCCGGGCGGCGGCGCTCAAGAGTTCGTGGACGCGGCTCGTCAGGCTGGCGAGGTCGGCACGGGCCACGTCGGCCTGGGCCTGTGCCATGCGCGCCTGGCGGCGGGCGGCGTCGCGCTCGGTGGCGAGCCGGTTCAGCTGTTCGTGGTAGGCGGCCCGCAGTTCGTCCAGGGCGCTCCCCTGCGGAGTGGTGGTCATGCCGATCTGGACTCCCCCCGAATCATCCCGTGTATTGGGATCAACGCGATAAATCGGGCAGATCGTTCCCGCCGTGCGGAAGATCACTCACCCGATCCGGCGCGCGGGGGGAGGGCCGACGAGGGCAGGCCGGGGAACGCGTCCCGCGCCGTGGCGGCACCCGCCCTGCTCCGCCAGGCCGCCGACCGTGCCATCGCCCGCTGCGCGCTGTGGGCGGCGAAGACCCGCAGGTCAGGGGAGGAGGCGCCGGCGAGGACGACGTACGCGGGGACCAGGGCGTCCTCCAGCGCCGCCGCGAGCCGGGCCGCGTCGCGCGCCGAGGCGACCTTGACCGGAAGCTCGTAGACGGCCGCGGCGGCGACCGGCGTACCGGACAGGATCGAGACCAGTTCGTCGCGCTGGGCGCGGTGGGCGTCCCAGACGGCCTTCGCCGTCTGCCGGAGCGAGCCGTTCAGCCGGGCGCCGAGCACCCCGTACCCATACACCGCCGCGTGCTCAGCGGCCAGCGCCTTCTGGACGGCGTCCGCCCCCGACTTCGACCGGACCGGCGGAGCCTCCCCCTTCACC
>JBOHBY010000707.1:0-5176 GCA_050698635.1 Spirillospora sp. | reverse complement strand
GTCCATCTCCGGGCCGGCGGCGGCGCTGGCCCGCAGCGGGGCGAGCTGCCGCGCCAGGCCGTCCGCCTGGACGTAGCTGAACCTGTCGGGGCGGCCGAGCGAGCTCGGCACGTCCTTGCCGGTGCGGTCGCGGCGCAGCATCGCCATCTTGTCCGGCGCGACCCGCAGCCGCAGCATCGTGTTGTCGGACGTCGGCGCGACATGGCCGGTGAGGTCGATGACGCATACGCCCTCGATGCCGTCCGACCCGATCTGCGAGTCGGGGGTGACGGCGCCGCCGTCCACGATCACGATGTGGTACGGCAGGTCGGTCTGCTGCAAACCCGGGGTGAACCGCGCGCGGTCCTTCACCTCGCCGCCGAACATCCGCTCCAGCTCCGACAGGCTGCCCGCCATCAGCCGGACGGGGCCCGCCGCGTCCGTCACCGTCGGGTGCATCGAGTGCGGCAGCCACTTGACCCAGTCCCAGTGCGGCATCGCGTCGGGCGACGCGCACACGCTGACCCGCATGTCGTCGGGGGAGTGGAACGAGGTGAGCTGCGCGATCATCGCGCGGACCATGCCCCGCACCGCCTCCAGGTCGCCCGCGGGCAGGATCCGCGCGAACGACGGCAGCGACACCGCCACCGGCAGGTTGGGCACCGTCGAGTGCGCCCGGACGAACCGCCGCAGCGCCCCCGACGTCATCGGCTCCAGGTCTTCCACCGGGCGCGTCTCCGGCGGGATCAGCTCGACGGCGAGCTTCTGCGGCCCGGCGCCGATCCGCACGTTCCCGAAGTCGGGGTCGGTCGGGCGGCGCTCCCAGATCCGGGCGCTCATCACCAGCGACCACAGCGAGTCGGGGGCCGGGCTGTTCCACTCCAGCGACTCGCGCTGCTGCTCGGCGGCGCGGCGCACCTTGCGGCGCGCCTGGCTGAGGTAGCGGAAGTAATCGCGGCGCGCCCCGTTCAGCTTGAACTTGCGGTCGCCCGAGCCTCGGCCGAGCTGGCCGATCATCATGCCGCCCATCGCCAGCGCCATGCCGCCGCTGCCGATCATCATGATCGGGCTCCGGGTGCCGCCGCCCAGCATCATCAGGCCCATCATGACCGGCATGATGGCCATCGGCAGATACATGAGCACGGCCTGCATGCCGCCGCTCTGCGTCTCCGGGATCTCCGGCGGCGACTCCAGCAGCAACTCGCCTTTGGGGGCCGGGGGTGGTTTGCGGCGCTCTTTGCGCCTGACGAGAATCGTGCTCACCTGGGCGTTCCTCCGGGAGCTCGCGCCCTGGGCGACCGGCGGGGTTAGGGGGTTCGGCGCCCAACGGGATACTTATTGGTACTTGAGGTTGCTTTAACGTAGCCGGACGTCACATCCTAAGCTGCGCCCCGCTCGGATCCGCCCTTGATCTGATTTGGAGGACGGGAGCTCCCGTGAACTCGCCTGCCACAACCGAACTCTGCAGGGTCACCATCGTCGCCCCGCGGCGGCGGATCGACGTGTCCCTGCCCGCGGACGTGCCTCTCGCGCACATGCTCCCGACGCTGCTGCGCGCGGCGGGGGAGCAGATGGCCGACGCCGGCCTCGCCCACTCCGGATGGGTCCTCCAGCGCCTCGACGGCGACCCGTTCGACTCGACGCGCACGACCAGCGCGCTCGGCGTGCGCGACGGCGAGATCCTCTACTTCCGGCCGCGGATGGCGGCGCTTCCGGAGATGTCGTTCGACGACGTCGCCGACGTGATCGCGTCCGGGATCAGGGAACGCACCGACCGGTGGCGTCCCACCACGACCCGCTCGTTCGGGCTCGGCGCCGCCGGGATCGCGCTGCTCGTCGGCGCGGTCGTGATCGCGCTGTCGGGCCCGCCGTGGATCGTGCCCGCCATCGCCGCCGGGATCATCGCGCTGCTCGTCCTGATCGTCGCGACGGTGCTGTCGCGGGCGGTCGCCGACTCCGGCGCGGGCGTGATCCTCGGCTACGCGGCGCTTCCGTACGCGTTCCTCGCCGGAGCGGCCGCGCCCGCCCGCGACGACATCGAATTCGCCGACCTCGGCGCACCGCACCTGCTCGCCGGATTCGGCGTCGCGGCGCTCGCCGCCATCATCTGCGCCTTCGCCGTCGCCGACGGCCTGCCGGTCTTCCTCGGCATCGGCTTCGCCGGGATCGTCGGCGCGATCGGCTCCGGCGTCGGATACGTGTTCGACGACCTGCCCGCCGCGGGCATCGCCGCCGTCTCCGCGGTCATCGTGATGATGTTCTTCGCGGCCGTCCCCTCCCTGGCGTTCAAGCTCGCGCGGATGCCGCTGCCGCCCGTCCCCGCGAGCGCCGAGGAACTGCGCCGCGACACCGAGACGGTCGACGGCCGGCAGGTGCTCAGCCGCACCGCCGCCGCGGACCGCTTCTCCACCGGCCTGATCGCCTCGATCGCGCTCGTCGCGGCCGGCGCGATGCTCTTCCTGTTCGACACCGGCGGCTGGGCGGGCCCGACGACGACGGCGGTCATGTCGGTGTCGCTGCTGCTGCGCGCCCGGATCTTCCGCGGCGTCGCGCAGCGTTCCTGGATGCTCGTGGTCGGGCTGTTCGGCCTGGTGCTGACGACGATCGGCATGGCCGTGCACGGCAGCCAGGTCGTCGCGCTGGCCGCCGCGCTCGGCCCGCTGCTGGTGCTCACCGGCATCGTCGTCGCGGTGACGATGTGGCTGCCGAACCACCGGCCCACGCCGGTCTGGGGCCGGTGGGCCGACATCCTCGACATGCTCGTGATGATCTCGCTGATCCCGCTCGCGCTCGCGGTGCTCGACATCTACTCCCGCGTGCGCGGGCTGGCCGGGTGAGGCGCTGATGCAGAGCAGGCGGGATCTCTACCAGGCGCACCGCCTGATGACGCAGCGGGTCGGCCTCGCCCTGCTGCAGGGTGAGCCCGACATCGCCGAGTCGCCGATGCGGCGGCTGTCGGTCGGCGCGTTCGCCGGGGTGATGGTGGGCCTGCTCATCGTCGCGGTCTTCGGCATCTGGGGGCTGCTGTCCCCGGGCGGCGCCAAGGGCCTCGACGAGCCGGGCAAGCTGATCATCGAGAAGGAGACCGGGACCAAGTACATCTACGACGCCAACACCAAGAAGATGTTCCCGGTCGCGAACTACGCCTCGGCGCTGCTCGCCCTCGACTCCGACAAGGAGCCCGAGCGGCGCAGCGTCTCGCGCAAGTCGCTGGACGGGTTCGAACGCGGCGCGATGATCGGCATCCCCGGCGCGCCCGACTCGCTGCCCGGCAGCAAGCAGCTCATCCGCGGCCCCTGGTCGGTGTGCACGCGCGAGACCGCGGGCCCCACCGGCGTCAAGCGGCAGATCACCGCCCTGGCGGCGGGAAAGAGCGTGGGCGGACGCCGCCTGACCGACGCCGAGGCCGTGGTCGTGCAGAGCGGCGGCGGAGCATGGGTGATCTGGAAGGACCACCGCATGCAGATGACCGTCCCCGCGGCCCAGGTGACGGCGCTGACCGGCGGACCGGCCGCGCTGGAGGTCCCGGCGACCTGGCTCAACGCGATCCCCGCCGCGGGCAACTTCGGTTCGCCGAACGTCCCCGGACGCGGCAAGGTCGTGCAGGGCCCCAAGGGCGGGACGGCACGGGCCGGCCAGGTCTTCAAGGCCGAGACCGGGGCAGGCGGGCAGGCACTCTGGTATGTGATGCTCACCGACGGCCTCTCGCAGATCAACGAGACACAGGCGCAGTTGCTGCTGCGCGACGTCAACACCGCCGCCGCCTACCCGGGCGATCAGGCCAGGCCGCTGCCGACGGACGTCCCGTCCGCGCAGCAGATGGCGTCGGCGACACGGCTCCTGGACAACAACCTGCCCCCGACCCTGCCGAAGTTCGTCGCCTGGGACACCGGAACCCCGCTCTGCTCGGTGTTCCCGGTCGGCTCCTCGACGGCGCAGCTGACGATGGGCGGGTCGCTGCCGTCGCCGTCCGCCGGCGTGCTCGGCTCCGGTACGGCGGGCTCGTCCGGCACGATCGACCAGATGGTGCTCCCGCCCGGCGGCGCGGCACTGATGAGCCTCGTGCCCGCGGGCGGCGACACCACCACGGCAGGCAGCGGCGGTTCTGGGTCGTTGTCCCTGGTCAACGACCAGGGCATCCGGTTCGCGCTGCCGTCCGCCGAGGTGGCCAAGAAGCTCGGCTACGACGCGGGGAAGGCGGCGCCCGTACCGTCCAGCGTCATCCACCTGATCCCGCAGGGACCGGCGCTCGATCCGGCCCTCGCCCGCAAGCCGCTCTCCACGTCCAGAGGATGACAAACGTGACGCAGGTCACACGAACCGCTTGATCAGCAATCGCGTCGACATAGGTGGCGGAAAACACTTATCATCGTTGGGATCTCGAGTTGTAGGAGGACCCCCCGGCCGGTCGACACTCGGCGGGCCGCTCCCCTTCTCCTGTGACACGCAGACCAAAAAAATCGCAACGGAGGTGACGCTGTGGGTGACACGTCCGCAGTTGACAGAGCAGCAATGCAGCAGGCCGCGACGCGGATCGAGGATTCCGCGGGCATCGTCAAGGGCCTGCAGAGCAAGCTGGACGGCCACAAGGGCCAGCTGATGTCCGGGTGGGCGGGTAACGCCGCGGTGTCGTTCGATCGGGTCTTCACCGAGTTCCAGACCGAGATGACCAAGGTCCGGACCGCTCTCGAGGGCATGCACCAGAAACTGGTGCAGACCAAGATCGTCTACGAGAGCAAGGAACAGGAGCAGCAGGACGCCGTCAACAAGATCAACAACCTGATCAACGGCGCCACCTGATCGAATCGTTCACTCGTCATTCCTCCGATCGCAAAGGACTCCCACCGTGGGCGATAGTTACACAAAGGCTAATTTCAGCCAGATGCAGCAGGCTCAGGCCGACTTCACGCTGGCCTACCGCGCACTGGTCGACGAGCTCGACGACCTCGAGAAGAACCTCGAGAACAACCTCAGCCAGTGGCAGGGTGGCGCGCAGTCTGCCTACTGGGACGCCAAGCGCCAGTGGGACACCGCCGCTGCGCACATCGGCCAGATCCTGAACCAGCTCGGCGTCACCATCGGTGAGGCCCACAGCAACTACAGCGGCGCCGAAAAGGCGAACCTGAACATCTGGTCGGGCTGACCGGGCATTCGGCCTGTGAGGTTCCGGCAACGTCGTGCGGGCCCATCACGGGCC
>JBOHBY010000706.1:0-3287 GCA_050698635.1 Spirillospora sp. | reverse complement strand
CAGAACCCCGACGACGCGAGGACGCCGACCGGCCGCGACCGCAGCCGTGCCGACCACGCCCGCTCCCCCAGGCCTCGCTCCGAAGTCCTCCCCTCGAAGGTGACGGCGCCAATGTGGCGCCCAGGCGGCATTCCCCAACCCGCCCGCCGCCCTCACCTAACGCCTCACACCGGCCGGGCCTCTCGCGAGTCACCCATGGACGATGCTCCGTGCGAGTCCCGCCCGGGATGCTGCCCCCGGTTCGAGTCACAGTCGAGGTGCTGCCCCAGGTTTGCATCGCGCCTGGGTGCCCTCCGGTTCGCGTCGCACCCGGGTTTCGCCTAGTGCGGGTCACGCCCCAATCCTGGCCCGGCCGCATCTCCCCGGCGGTGGCCCGTTCGGGGCGCGGCCAAGCCTCGACCGGTGCGGGTCAGGCCCGAGGCTCGGCCCCGTTCACGTCCGGGCGGGGGTGCTGGTTGAGGGTTGTTAGGCGGCTTTGGGTTGGGGTTCTTCTGTGGTGGGGGTGGTTAGGGCCCATTCGTCGGCGGCGTCGCGGGCTAGTTGGAGGTCTTGTTCGTTTAGGGGGCCGCCGCGTTTTACGGGGCGGAAGTCGGCTGTGCCGCGAAGCAGGTCAGGGCCGAGGGTGGTGGCCTCGACCTCGGCGGAGAACCGCCATTGGCCGTCGCGTTCGTACTGGCGGATGCGTAGGCGGCCCGTGACTAGGACGGGGGTGCCGCGCGGGAACTCGGACGCGTTGACGTTGTCGGCGAGGTTCCGCCAGCAGTTGACGGTGAGGAAGAGCGTGTCGATGTCCTGCCATTGGTCTGTCTGCCGGTCGTAGCGGCGGGGTGTGCAGCCGACCCTGAGGGAAAGGAACGGCGTTCCGTTGGCCGTAACGGCGTACCGGGGTTCTGCGGCTACAAAGCCGGTGATGGTGATGTGCGCCTCGTTCATTGTCGTCCTCCGTTGGCTTTTGCGTACAGGTCAACGGTGGCGCAATTGACGGGGGCGGCGGGAGTGGGAGCGAGAATGTGGATAACTCAGGGGCGGGCCAGGGCGATGTCCACGTCCTGGCGGAAGAGGGCGTACCGCTGGAGGTCGTCCTCGATGGGGACGACCACCTTGTCGCGCGCGACGCGTTCGATGCCCAGGCGCATGTGGTGCTCCATCTTGTCGCCATGCTTGGCGGACGACAGCGCGACCAGGTTGCGGCAGGCGGACGAGGTGAGCCAGCCCATGCCGAGCGTGCAGACGACCAGGACGGCGACGTACGGGATCAGGCCCGCCTCCCCGATAAGGGCGCCGGGGTCTTCGCCGCCGGCCTCCAGGGGGCCGTAGGCGATGAGGACGCCGATCCACGCGATGCTGAGGACGGCGGCCAGGACCAGGAAGTACTGCCACGTCTTGACCAGCCACCACCAGCGCGGGACCTGGTTGAACGTGGGCAGCGCGTCCTTGAGGGATTCGCCCAGGGCCTCGGGGATCTCGGTGGCGTGGGAGCGGGCGGCGGCGCGGACGGAGCGTCCCCAGTGCGCGGGCAGTTCGGGGGTGATGCCCTCGGTGACGCCCTGGAGGGCGGTGTCGACGTCGCCCTGCTGGGCGCCGATCGGGCCGGTGAAGGCGCCGCGGAGTTCCTCGCGCAGTTCGGTGAGGCGCATCCGGCGCAGCGGGTCGGAGCGCAGGCGGGCGATCATGGCGGTGACGGGCCAGCCGACGAAGTCGGCGGCGCGCAGTTCGTAGGCGCTCTCCATGGCCTCGGCGACGGCGGGCGCTCCGGCGGCGTCGGTGAGGGCCTGGACGAGGTCGCCGCGGCGGCCGTCGTCGACCGTGGTGGGCGGCTCGGCCTCGGAGCGGTAGGGGATGAAGCGTTCGGCGATCCGGTCGACGTCGGCGGACAGCCGCTCGGTGCGGGCGCGGCGGGCGGCGACGGTGTCGACCAGGACGTCCCGGAAGCCGAAGACGCCGTCCTCGGCGACGGCGGAGGTCGTCACGATGCGCGGGTCGGCGAGGCCCTCGGCCTCCAGGAGGCGGCGCAGGTCGGCGACGCAGTCGTCGATCTCGTGCGGGGTGAGCCGGTCGACCTGGTTGAGGACGATCAGCGTGACGCCGGTGTGCCGCGCGAACGGGACGATGTAGTTGCGGTGCAGGGCGGCGTCGGCGTACTTCTGCGGGTCGACGACCCAGACCAGCAGGTCGGCGATGGTGACGAACCGGTCGACCTCGGCGCGGTGCAGCGCCTGGATGGAGTCGTGGTCAGGCAGGTCGATCAGGACGAGGCCCTGGAGGGAGCTGTCGGCGCGTTCCAGGTCGAGGGCGCTGGCGCGGGCGTAGCGGTGGCGTTTGTCGACGTCCAGCCAGTCGAGGAGGGGGCCTGCGCCGTCCAGTCCCCAGACGCAGGCGTGGGCCTGGGACGTCATGGGGCGGCGCATCCCGGTCGGTGAGAGTTCGAGCCCGCAGATCGCGTTGAACAGGGACGACTTTCCGCTTCCTGTGCCGCCGGCGAGGGTCACGACGGTGTGCTCGCCTGACAGGCGGAGGCGCTGCCCGGCCCGGTCGAGCAGTGCCGCGGCCTCGGCCAGGGCGGGCTGGTCGAGGCGTCCTTCGCCGGCGCGGACGAGCCTGTCGAGGCCGTTGAGGCGGTCGGTGAGGCTTGGCGGACCAGCGGAGGCGGGAGCGGCGGCTGGGGAGGCGGCGCCGGACTCGCCGGGGAGCGGGATCCCGCCGGTTCCCGGCGGCGAGTTCGCTGGGATGGCCGAGGTGGTCATCGGGCAACCTCGAGGTTGTAGGTGGCCTGGTACAGCTGGACGGGGACGGTCTCGTCCGGGATGCCGGCGGAGTCGAGCACCTGCGCGAACCTGATCGACTCCTCGTCGAACAGCATCCCGATGCGGCTGCGCAGGTCGGCGCGGGCCTTGGCGCCCATGCCGCGCAGCGACTCGGCGCCGAACAGCGCCTTCAGCAGCCGCTGCGGGACGGCGCTGTTGCCGCCCTCGACGGCCACGTCGGACGTGCCGTACCCGAGCAGCCCGATCATCAGGACGAGCGAGACCGCCTCGGTGTCGAACGACACCAGCTTGGCGACCGAGCGCTTGGTGACGCCCTCGGTGCGGATCAGTTCCTGGACGTGGTCCTGCCACGCGCTGACGGCGCGGGTGACGCGGCGCGACAGCTCCGGGGAGACGTGCCCGACGTCGGGGCCCGCGGTGGCGAGGACCTGCCGTCCGGCGGGGTGGTCGCGCCAGCGGGCGATGACCTGCTCGGCGCCGTGCTCGGCGGACGCCATGATCAGCGATTCGAGGCCGCTGCGC
>JBOHBY010000705.1:0-7147 GCA_050698635.1 Spirillospora sp. | reverse complement strand
GCCCGGCCCACCGCGGCCCCGCCAGCGCGGAGCGCCGCGATCGTCAGGGACTTCAACCGGGCCTGGGAGGCCAAGGACATCGACGCCCTCATCGGCCTGCTCGACCCCGCCGCCAGGGCGACCGCCGACGGCGGCGGCTTCGTCACGACCTTCCTGCACCCCATCGAAGGTGGCGAGCAGATCGCGCACGCCTGGGCGGAGCTCGCCCGCCGCAAGCCCGCCGAAATGACGGTCGTGGAGACCACGGTCAACGGCCAACCCGGACTGGAGGCTCGCCGGGACGGAGCCACCGTGACGGTGTTCGCGTTCGAGGTCACGGACGACCGGATCACGAACATCTGGGCGGTGCTCAACCCCGAGAAACTCACCCGCTGGACGGCGACGGCGGATTGACCGCCAAGCCCCCGCCGAGCCGCCGCAGGTCCCTAGGCGACCTCCACGAATCCCATGTGCTCGTAGAGGCGGCGTGCGCGGTGGTTGCGCCGGGTCACCGCGAGGGTGAGGGTGTCGTGGCCCTGCTCTGCGAGGGCGTGCATGACGGCCTGGATCAGTGCGCGTCCCAGGCCGTGGCCGGTGTGCGACTGGGCGACGAACACAAATGCAAGAAGCGGGATGTCCTTGTAGAGGGTGACCAGGGCCCCGGCCACGGGACGCCCCTCATGTTCGGCCACGAAGGACGCGTCGCGCAGAAACGTGCCGTATTCACCGTCCAGAGTGAGTTGCACCTCGCGTGCCGCCCCCGGAAGGTCGCCCACGTCGTCCACATCGGGGGAGTCGCGGTAGGCGTCCCACATCGGGGCGGCGAGCGCGGCGGTGTCGGCGTCGTCGACCGGGCGCAACCCCGGTGGGGGCGGTGGCACGGCGCCCGGGGAGAGGGACACCTGGAAGCGGCTCCGTACGGGCGGCATCGATGTAGGCCTTCCGTGGCGCGTCAGCGCTTGTAGCGGCGGCCGTGGATCATGTTGATCAGGCCGAGGGCGCGGGCCATCTCCTTCTCGGTCCGGGTGAACGAGGCCAGGTTCATGGACGCGAAGCGCTGCCGGGTGATGGCCTTCGGACGGGTGAACTCGCGCAGTCCGTCGGCGCCGTGGATGCGGCCGAACCCCGACTCGCCGACACCGCCGAACGGCAGTGCCGCGACCTGGGCGAACGCGGCGAACGCGTTGATGGACGTCATGCCGGAGCGCATCCGCCTGGCGGCGTCCAGCGCGCGGGACCTGTCGCCGGAGAAGATCGTCCCGGCGAGGCCGTAGACGGTGGCGTTCGCCTTCTCGACGGCCTCGTCGAGGTCCTTGACCCGGTGGACGGTGATCGTCGGGCCGAATGTCTCCTCGCGGACGGCGGACGAGTCGTCCGGCACGTTCGTCAGCACGACCGGCTCCACGTACGGCTTGCGCACGGACTCGGCCCCGCCCACGACGGCCTTTCCGCCCTTGTCGAGCGCGTCCTTGATGTGGCGTTCGATGATGTCGAGCTGGCCGGGCATCGTGATCGGCCCGTAGGCGGCCTCGCGGTCGAACCCGGGACGCAGGTCGGTCGCCTTCTCGGTGAGCTTGCCGAGGAACTTGTCGTAGGCCTCGTCGACGACGTAGATCCGCTCGACGCCGATGCAGGTCTGCCCGGCGTTGGCCATGGCGCCCCAGAGCGCGGCGTCGGCGGCGGCGTCGAGGTCGGCGTCCGCGTCGACGATGCAGGCGTCCTTGCCGCCGCACTCGGCGATGATCGGGGTGAGGTTCTGCGCGCAGGCGGCCATGACGCGCTTGGCGGTCCGTGTCGACCCGGTGAAGGCGATCTTGTCGATGCCGGGGGAGGAGGCCAGCGCCGCGCCGGTTTCGCCCAGCCCGGTGATCGTCTGCAGGACGGGATGCTCGGGGACGACCGCCGCGACCAGCTCGGCGAGGAACACGCCGACGCCCGGGGTGAACTCCGACGGCTTGAACACCACCGTGTTGCCCGCGGCGAGCGCGTAGGCGATCGAGCCCATCGGGGTGAAGATCGGGTAGTTCCACGGGCCGATCACGCCGGCGACGCCGAGCGGCTGGTACTCCAGCACGCACTTCTGGTTGATCGCCATGATGCCCGGGTAGACGCTGCGCGCCCCGAGGACCTTCTGGGCGTTGCGGGCCGCCCAGTCCAGATGTGTGATCGCCATGATCGTCTCGATCTGGGCGTCCTGCAGCGGCTTGCCGGTCTCCTGGTGGATGAGCTCGGACATCCGGTTGAGGTTGCGGGTGAGCGAGCCCTTGACGTTCAGCAGCCGGAGCCGGCGCTCCTTCCAGCCGAGGGCGCGCCACCAGCCGGCCGCCTCCCGGGCGCGTTCGACGGCGGCGGCCACGGCGGCGGCGTCCTGGACGGGATGCTCGGCGACGACCTCGCCGGTGGCCGGGTTCAGCGACGCGAACGTCTCGGTGCTCTCCGTGGCCACGGACATGAGGAACCTCCCGGGAGGAGCCGTGTAAGTGCCTGCTTGCGCGAATGTACTCGTTAGTAAACCACCCTAGGCCCAAGTGGGAACGGCCGGGTTCACAGGGAACGACCGGATCGCCGGAAGTCGTCCGCGTGGTCGGTGGCCCACTCCGCGAACGTCCGGGCGGGACGGCCGGTGATGCGCTCGACCTCGGGAGATGGGACGTGCGGACGGTCCACGCTGTCGGCGCGCAGCCCCAGCAGGACGTCCACCAGTCCCTCGCGCATGTAGGGGCGGGAGAGCATCTCCTCGCGCGCCCGCTCGGGCGGGATCTCCTCGAAGCGCGCGGGCAGGCCGGTCGCCGCGCCGATGAGCCGGACCATCTCGGGCTGGGTGATCGACTCCGGGCCGCTCAGCACCGGCCTCGTGCCGACGAGGTCGTCGGTGACCAGCGCCTTCGCGGCGACGGCCGCGACATCGCGCTCGTGGATCGGCGTGCTGCGCGCCGCCGCGAACGGTTCGCGCACGGTGTCCCCGGCGCGGATCGCGTCCCGCCACGCCAGGGCGTTGGACGCGAACTCACCGGGGCGGGCGAACGTCCACTCCATCCCGGTGTCCTCGATCGCGCGCTCGATCTCCAGGTGGTGCGCGGCGAGCGGGTTGGCCGGGTCGGGATCGAGCGCGGCGGACGACGACAGCATGACGACCCGCCGCACACCGTGGTCGGCGGCGCGGGACAGCAGCTCGTCGACGCCGCCCCAGAACACGGCCGGGTTGAGGAAGATCGACGTGATGTCGTCCAGGGGCATCTCGCCGGTGCTGGCGACCTCGATGTCGCGGGGGAGCCGTGCGGTGGCGGGGTCGCGGGTCAGGGCGCGGACCTTCACGCCCGCGCAGAGCAGTTCGCCGACGACATGGCGTCCGACGTTTCCGGTGGCTCCGGTCACAAGAATCATGCCGCCCATGTTCAACCAAATGGATGAACCTGTCAAACAGCTGGTTGGATGATGTCGTCAGGCAGGCGGCTAGCATGGACGCGTGACCGACACCACGAGGCGGCCGCGCCGGACCCCCGCCGCCGACGAGCGCAAACTCGACGCCGAACGCTCAAGGCGGCTCCTGCTCGACGCCGCCCTGGACGAGTTCTCCGCCAAGGGCTTCGCGGGCGCCCGCGTCCAGGACATCGCCGACCGCGCCGGCGTCAACAAGCAGCTGATCAACTACTACTTCGGCGGCAAGGAGGGCCTGTACACGGCGCTCGGCCGCCGGTGGCTGGAACGGGAGGCGGAGTTCAACGACCCGTCCGCGCCGTTCGAGGAGATCATGGTGCGGTATCTGCGCCATGCGCTGGACGACCCGCGCGGCACCAGGCTCAACGCCTGGCGCGGCCTCACCGAGGACCTCGGCGACGTCCCGTCCGGCGACCGCGAGGACCTGTCCGACCTGGAACGCCGCAGGGCCGCCGGCGAGCTCGCGGGCGACCTGGACCCGGCGGCCGTGATGCTCGCGATGATGGCGATGGTCTCGGCGCCCGTCACGATGCCGCTGGCCGTCCGCCGCGTCTTCGGGCTCGACCCCGGCTCAGCCGAGTTCCGCGACCGCTACACCGAGCAGCTCCGCCGGATCGTCCGCCACCTCGCGGGGCCCGCCGCGTAGCGGCGTCAGTCGTTCCACCACTGGAACAGCGAGTGCCCGACCCGGATCGGAAGCTCGCCCAGCCCCAGCACATCGGTGATGTTGTAGACGAGGTCGAAGAACGCCTCGTTGATCGGGCCCAGCCACAGCAGCGCGATCAGAATGAGGAAGGCGTAACCGCCGTAGGAGCTCAACTGGTCGGCCCACCGGCGCGGCAGGTAAGGCTCGACGATGCCGAAACCGTCCAGCCCCGGGATCGGAAGCAGGTTCAGCAGCGCCGCTGTGACCTGCAAGAAGGCCAGGAACGCGACGCCCAGCCAGAAGACGCCGTGATCCTGGTGCGCGAAGTTCTTGTAGAGGACGGCGAGCATCACCGCGAACATCACGTTCGACAGCGGCCCCGCCGCCGAGATCAGGCTGTGCCTGATCCTGCCCGGGATCACGTGCCGGTCGATCCAGACGGCCCCGCCCGGCAGGCCGATCCCGCCGAGCAGGATGAACACCACCGGGATCAGGAAGCTGAGCAGCATGTCGGAGTACTTCAGCGGGTTCAGCGTCAGGTAGCCCTTGGCGACGACACCACGGTCACCCGACCGGTACGCCATGTACGCGTGCCCGAACTCGTGCAGGCACAGCGACAGCACCCACGCCGACAGCACGAACCCGAACAGCGCGATGCGCGCCGACCGCGTCGGGTTCTCCCCGTACCGCCACGCCATCAGGCCGAACAGGACGGTCGCCGCCACGATCGCGAGGAACACCGGACTCGGCCGCACCGCCGCGGCCCCTCGCGTCCCGTGCGCAGTTCCCCTCATCGTCACCGGCCCCTCTCGCCACCACGCCGGTCACCCGGCGTCCCGTCCCGCCTGATCTTCGCCGCCATTTCGGAAGCTACCGTCTCGCCGCGGTCACGGCGCCGCGATGACCAGAACGACATGGGTGCGCTCGCGCGCGTCGCGTCGGTGGTGACCGGGGGCATGCCTGAAGATTACCGGCCGCGCCGCCGGGCGCCGCCCCGCCGTCCGCCGGGGCGCCGCCACGCGGTTCGGCGCGGGTGTTCAGTCGAGCGTGTACTCCAGCGTCCAGGTGTGGGCGCCGTCGGCGGCGACGGTGATCTGGCCGACGCCGCGGATGCCCGCCAGCTCGCCGGTCCCGGACGTCGGGACGATCAGCCACCGCAGCCACTGCGTGTCCGGCGTCCCGTCCTCGCTGCCCGCGCTGTGCTGCAGGACGAACGTCCCCTCCCGCCCATGCAGGATGCCCTGGACGCGCTCGATCCCCACATACGCGACCGGCCCGGCGGCGGACTCCACGGTGATCAGTTCACTGCCGCTCGTACCGACGAGATCCCCATGGAAGGTCTTACCGACCTGGACACGCGTCAGCTTCGTCCCGTCCTGCTCGTCATAGGGCTTCTCGGCTTCCCACGCGTCAATATCGAAACTACCGCTCGCCTGAAACGTCATGAGCCCTGTTTACCCAGGGGGGCGACCCCCTGGAACCCCCGTTGGGCACGGCGGTTGCGGTTCAAGCCCGCGGACGGACCTGCCTAGAAGAGAGTGCCTTCGTGTTCTATGCCGCGTAGGGCGTCGTAGTCGAGGGTTACGCAGTCGATGCCGCGGTCGGTGGCCAGGACGCGGGCCTGCGGTTTGATCTCCTGCGCAGCGAACACGCCTCGGACGGGTGCCAGGTGCGGGTCGCGGTTGAGCAGTTCCAGGTAGCGGGTCAGCTGCTCTACGCCGTCGATCTCGCCGCGTCGCTTGATCTCGATGGCGACGGTGGCGCTGGCGGCGTCGCGGCACAGGATGTCGACCGGGCCGATCGCGGTGGGGAACTCGCGGCGGATCAGGGACCAGCCGTCGCCGAGCGTGGTGATGTGCTCGGCCAGCAGTTCCTGGAGGTGCGCCTCGACGCCGTCCTTCTGCAGGCCCGGGTCGAGGCCCAGCTCGTGGCTGGTGTCGTGCAGGAACTCCTCGATCGTCAGGATGAGCCGCTCGCCGGACTTGCCGTGCGTGACCGTCCAGCGGGCGACGGCGCCGTTGTCCTCGTGCGGCTCCTCGCGCAGCGAGCAGGGCGGGTTCATCCAGTTGAGGGGCTTGTAGGCGCGGTCGTCGGCATGGACGCTGACGCTCCCGTCCGCCTTGATCAGGATCAGGCGGGGCGCCATCGGAAGGTGGGCGGTGAGCTTGCCGGCGTAGTCGACGCTGCACCGGGCGATAACGAGACGCACGGCGACCAACCCTAGTGCGGGCGGACGGCTAAGGCGCCCCGACGTCCGATATAAGGCGTCGTGCCGATGTGGGGGCGGGGGCCTTAGGACGAGTCTCTTCACTGCGGGGCCGTGTCCTTCGGCCCGAGCGGGACCTGGGAGGGGCCGTGTACCACCACGACATCATGAGTTCGATCATGCGGGAGCGGGGCCGCGAGCTGCGGGTGGAGGCGCGCGCCGTCCGGACCGGCCGGATCGCGCGCCGTGCCCGCGAGTACTGGGCGGAGCGCGCGGAACGCGTCGCCGCCCGGCCGGTCAAGCGGCGGCCGTCCGGCCACGGCGCGCCCCAGGCGCGCTGAGCCGTCCCGGCTCGCGGGGGTGGCCGGGACGGAGATGTAGCGGAATGAAAACCTTTGTCAACCCTGGAAATCTCCCGGAGGCGTGATTAGCGTCGTTGGCATCCGACGAAAGGACCCCCGCAATGTCTCTTGACGTGACCCCGGAACTCCTGGAGAAGGCGAAGCAGGGCGAGGTCGGCGACGCGGAGTTCGTCGAGTGCATCAAGACGTCCCTCCCGTACGCGTGGGACATGATCAGCGGCCTGGTCGCCCGGCTGCAGGTGGACGGCGGCGAGTTCGCCGACAACCAGACGCCGCCACCGGACGAGAAGGCCCGCGGCCAGCTGCTCCGCGTGCTCGCGAGCGACTCGATGCGCGGCGCGATGGAACGCCACTACGGCGTCAAGCTGGCGTTCCAGAACTGCCACCGCGTCGCCGTCTTCCCGGACGGCGGCTCCGACACCTACCGGACGTTCGTGACGGCCCGCGAACAGATCCTCAACCAGTCGCCCGAACTGCGCGACTGCTGATCGGGGCGGCGCGCCGACGCCCCTCGGC
>JBOHBY010000704.1:0-2086 GCA_050698635.1 Spirillospora sp. | reverse complement strand
CCGCGACAGCGTGGCGACCTGCTCGGACCGGCCGACGAAGTCGGACACGTCCGGCGGCAGCTGCGCGGGCACGGGCACGGCGGAACCGGCGGCGGCGGTGTCGGGGACGGGCGGCCGCTCATGGTCGCGGCTCAGCGCGGACAGGTAGGCGCGGTGGACGCGCTCGCCCGGCTCCACGCCGAGCTCCTCCACCACGCGGTCGTGGAACACCCGGTAGCGGGCGAGGGCCTCGGCGGCGCGGCCGTCGTGGGCGAGCAGCTCCAGCATCCTGCCCTCGATGCCCTCGTGCAGCGGGTAGGCCTCGGCGAGCGCCGAGAGGAGGTCGATGACCCCGGTGGGCCGCCCGGCCTGGAGCGCCGCGTCGGCCAGCGCCATCGCGGTCGCCTGCACCTCGTCGTCGACCGCGCGGAACAGCGGGTCGGTGAGGTCGACGGCGCCCGAGTCGGCGAGCACCGGTCCGCGCCACAGCGTCAGGGCCGACTTGAGCAGGCAGATCCGCTCGGCCTCGCAGGCGGCGGCCCGCTTCACCGAGGCGCGGAAGCGGCACAGGTCCACGGCCCCGTCCGGGACGAGGAGCCGGTAGCCGTTCCCGTCGTGCGCCAGCGTCCAGGACGACTCCCCGGCCGGTCCGGTGCGGCGGAGCCAGCCGCGCAGCCGCGACACCGCCACCTGCACGGCGCCTGGCGCGACGCGCTCGTCCCTGTCCTCCCAGACCAGGTCGACGAGCCGGGCCGCGGTGAGCGGCCGGGACCCGGCGACGAGCAGCGCCCCGAGGATCCCGCGGAGGATCGGCGAACGCGGCGGCGTCACCGCGTCCCCGTCACGCTCGATCCGCATCGGCCCAAGGACCTCGAAGCGATACGTCTCGCCGGCGAGGCCGGGCTTCTCGTCCGCCATCGTCAACCCACGCTTATCCACACCCCGTCCGCGTCCCCGTGTCGCGGATCATCCCTTGTATAACACGGCGAAGTTGCCGATCTTTAGAGAAATCAGGACGCATCGGCCGCCCGGCGGTGCCGTAATCGCCGTCTGCGCGGGCTCTGGCGAGCGGTCGGCGTCCGTGCCGCCGGACGTCCAGGGGACGGACATCCGCAGGCGCGCGGCACGATCATCGACCGCCGCGACGGGCTCGCGGCCCGTGTGCCGCGCTGGCGCGCTCCACCGCCCCGACCGGCGCCGTTACGTCCGCTTCCGGTCACCTGAGGTGTCAACCGGAGCGGACGGTGCGCAGGTGAGCGCCGCCGGACGGGTGAGCCCGTCCCGGTCAGGGGGAACCGTGGAGGAGGAAGGACGAAGACGAACCGATGCTGTATACAGGATTGTATCGAATATTTCCTGCAGACGATGTAGGGGAGCGGGACGATGCGGCTTGGACGGCGGCTCACCCAGTACGCGCACGGCGGCGGTTGCGCCTGCAAGATTCCGCCGGGAGAGCTCGAAGCGGTGGTGGCCGGGCTCGGCGCGGCCGAAGGCACCGGCGGTGACGGGAACGACCCCGGGGACCTGCTCGTCGGGCTCGACTCGGGGGACGACGCCGCCGTCGTCCGGATCTCGGGCGACACGGCGGTGGTGGCGACGGCGGACTTCTTCACCCCCGTCGTCGACGACCCCTACGACTGGGGGCGGATCGCCGCCGCCAACGCGCTCTCGGACGTCTACGCGATGGGCGGCCGCCCGCTCGTCGCCGTGAACCTGCTGGCCTGGCCGCGAGAGGTGCTGCCGTTCGAGCTGGCACGGGAGGTCCTGCGGGGCGGACGGGACGTCGCCGTCCTCGCCGGGTGCCACCTCGGCGGTGGCCACAGCGTGGACGACCTCGAACCCAAGTACGGCATGGCCGTGACGGGCATCGCGGACGCCGCCCGCCTGCTGCGCAACGACCGCGGCCAGGCGGGGTTGCCGCTCTCGCTCACCAAGCCGCTCGGGCTCGGCGTGCTGAACAACCGGCACAAGGCCACCGGCGAGGTGTTCGCGCAGGCGGTGGCCGTCATGACGGAGCTGAACCGCGACGCCGCCGACGCGGCGCTCAAGGCGCAGGCCACCTGCGCGACCGACGTCACGGGGTTCGGGCTGCTCGGCCACCTGCACA
>JBOHBY010000703.1:0-5435 GCA_050698635.1 Spirillospora sp. | reverse complement strand
CTCCTCCTGCTGCGCCGTGATGCTCCGCGCCGTCGCGACGACGTCGTCCGGCGACACGATCCCCGGCAGGTCGGGCGGGACGGTCTCAGCCCGCATCCGCCGTCTCCCCGACCGGGGCCGCCGGCGCCGTGCCCGCCCGTGCGGGCTTGGCGAAGTAGACGACGACGCTCTTGCCGATCAGCGGGTTCAGCGCGCGCTCGGCCAGGCGGGTGGCGAGCGGCCGCTTCATGATGTCCCAGACGAGCACCTGGTGGTAGGCCCTGGCGAGCGGGTGGCCGTCGTTGTCGACGCCGACCGCGCACTTGATCCACCAGTAGGGGGCGTGCAGGCCGTGCGCGTGGTGGTGGCCGCCGACCCGGAAGCCGACCGACTTCAGCTTGGCCTCCAGCTCGGCGCGCGTGTAGATCCGCACGTGCCCGCCGGGCGCGGTGTGGTAGGCCTCCGACAGCGCCCAGCAGACCCGCTCCGGCAGCCAGCTCGGCACCGTCACGGCGAGCTTCCCGCCCGGCCTGAGGACGCGCAGCAGCTCCCGCATGGCGCGCATGTCGTCGGGGATGTGCTCCAGTACCTCCGACGCGACGATGGCGTCGAAGTGGTCGTCCGGGAAGGGGAGGTCGAGGGCGTCGCCCTGGACGGTCTCGGCGGTCGCGCCCTCGGGCGCCTCGCCCTCGGCGCGCATGGCCCCGAACATCTTGTCCACGCCGTCCAGCTCGCCGGCGTCCTGGTCGAAGGCCACGACGCGCGCACCCCTGCGGTACAGCTCGAAGGCGTGCCGTCCGGCGCCGCATCCCATGTCGAGGACGCGGTCTCCGGGCGAGACGGGGAACCGGTGGAAATCCACGGTCAGCAGGGTCGTGCTCCTTCCGTACGGGGGCGCGGGAAAGCAGTCCCTTGGTGGGCGCCGTGCCTCACTTGAGCTTGCGCGCGAGCCGTCGGTAGCGCTGCTGGTCGATGGCGGCCCGGTAGTGCTCGACCGTGACCTTCGCCACCGCCGGCCAGGCGAAGCGCTCCTGGACGCGCGCGAACCCGGCCGCGCCCACGCGTTCGCGCTCGGCGGCGGAGTCGTGCAGGCGGCGCAGGGTCGCGGCCAGCTCCTCGACGTCACCCGGCTGGACGAGCACGCCCGCGTCGCCGACGACCTCGGGAAGCGCCCCGGCGCGGCTGGCGACCAGCGGCGTCCCGGACGCCATGTGCTCCACCGCCGGCAGCGAGAACCCCTCGTACCGGGACGGCACCACGGCGACCTCCGCCGACGCGATCAGCTCGCCCAGCTCGTCGTCGCTGATCCCGTTCACGAACCGGACCCGCTCGCCTAGCGCGAGCTCACGGACGAGCTTCTCGGTCGGCCCGTCCTTCTGCGGGCGGCTCACGATGATCACGTGGACGTCCCGCTCGGTGGCGAGCTTGGCGACCGCGCGCAGCAGCACGTCCACGCCCTTGATCGGCGCGTCCGCGCTGGCCATCGCGACGATCCGGCCGGGGACGCGCTCGCCGCGCGGATGGAAGACGCGGGTGTCGACGCCGAGCGGCAGAATGTCGATGTCGCGCGGGTCGACCCTGAAGTCCTTGACGATGTCGACCTTGGACGACTCCGACACGGTCAGCACCGGCCCGATCCGCCGCGACACCTGCGACTGCATCGCGACGAACCCGTACCAGCGGCGCTTGCCGAGCTTCTGCTTGACGCCGCGCGCCGCCTCCAGCTCGATGCGGCGGTCGACGCTGATCGGGTGGTGGATGCTCGTCACCAGCGGCAGCCCGAGCCGGGCGATGCCGAGGTTGCCGAGGCCGAGGACCTGGTTGTCGTGGACGACGTCGAAGTCGCCGCGCCGCGCGCGCAGCATGCGCAGCGCGCGCAGGCTGAACGTCAGCGGCTCGGGGAAGCCTCCCGTCTTCATGTGCGCGAACTCCAGGACGTCGACCCAGTCGCGGAACTCGCCTAGCGACGGAGTGCGGAACGGGTCCTCGTCCCGGTACAGGTCGAGGCTGGGGATCTTGGTGAGGACGATCTCGTCGCGGTCCAGGTCCGGGTACGGCTGCCCGGACAGGACCTCCACCGTGTGCCCGAGGTCGACGAGCTCGCGGCTCAGATGCCGCAGGTAGACGCCCTGACCGCCGCAGTGCGGCTTGCTCCGGTAGGACAGCAGGCCGACGCGCAGCGGTGTCCCCGGTTCGCTTGCCTCATCCACGCCAGTACCCGTCCACGCACCTCTCCCGTCACCCCGTGGCATCCGCTGGATGCCGTCGCTGAAACCAGACCGCTGAAACTAGACCTTAGCCTCCGTACGTTACCGCTGAGTTCAATATTGGGCATGGCGTCCAAAAGCGGTCCGGAAAAGTGGCACCCGGGGTCAGGACGGGGTGAAGCGCACAGGCAGCTCCTTGAGCCCGTTGACGAAGTTCGACCGGAGCCTGCGCGGCTCGCCCGCCGGGCGGATGTCGGGCGTGCGGTCCAGGATCGTCTCGAAGATGATCCTCAGGTTCATCCGGGCGAGATGGGTGCCCAGGCAGAAGTGCGGGCCGCCGCCGCCGAAGCCGAGGTGCGGGTTCGGGTCGCGGCCCACGTCGAACGTGAACGGATCGTCGAACACCCGCTCGTCCCGGTTCGCGGACCCGTAGAACAGCACGACCTTGTCGCCCGCCGTGATCTGCTTGCCGCCGAGCTCGACGTCGCTGAGGGCCGTCCGGCGGAACTGGTTGATCGGGCTGACCCAGCGGACGATCTCCTCGACCGCCGTGGGCAGCAGGCTCCGGTCGGCCCGCAGCCGCTCCCACTGCTCGGGACGCTCGAAGAACGCCCGCATGCCGCCCGCCGTCGCGGTCCTGGTCGTCTCGTTCCCGGCGATCGACAGCATGATCACGAAGAGCTGGAACTCCTCCTCGCTGATCCGGGCGCCGTCCGCGTCCGGGGACAGGAGCTTGGTGACGATGTCGTCGCGCGGCGTGGACGCGCGGGCACGGGCCAGCTCCCCGGCCCAGCCCGCGAACTCGGCGGCGTGCAGCTGCGACTCCGTCCGGTCGCCGATGTAGTCGGGGTCGTTGAAGGCGATCAGCTTGTTCGACCAGTAGAAGACCTTCTGCCGGTCTTCGAGGGGCGCGCCGAGCAGCTCGCAGATCGTGTAGAGGGGCAGCGGTGCGGCGAAGTGCTCGACGAAGTCGCACTCGCCGAGCGGGGCGGCCTCGTCGATCAGCCGGTGGCAGATCTCGCGGACGTGGTCCTGGAGCTTGCCGATCATGCGGGGGGTGAAGCCCTTGTTCACCATCGCGCGCAGGCGGGTGTGGTCGGGCGGGTCCTGGAACAGCATCATCTGGCCGTAGAGGGCGATGTCGTCGTCGGTGAACTCCTCGAACATCGCCGTCCGCTCGTGGGAGGAGTACGGGTCGGCGTTGCGGGACACGCGCACGACGTCCTCGTGCCGGGTCACCGCCCAGAAGCCGGGCACGCCCTCGTTCGGGTCCCGGTGCCAGTGGACGGGGTCGTTGTCGCGCAGCCACGCGAGCTGCCGGTGCGGGATGCCGCCGCGCTCGTACACGCCGGGGTCGATGATGTCGATCTCGGGGGCCCGGAACGTCCGCGCGGCGGCGGCGGTCGAGGTCGCGGGTGCCATGGGGGCTCCTTCGTTCCGGACGGGGTCGCGCATGACGGGGTCGCGCGTACTAGAACACGTTCTAACATGAGACTCCAGTCTCATCAAGGGCGGAGTATGTAGCGGAGGGGGTCGCCCGTGCCTTCCCGGCGGGCGACGCCCCGGGTCTCCAGGGTGCGGACGTGCGCGGCGGCCTCGGCGGCGGCCATGCGCCGCGCGCGCTGGTCCATGCCGGCCCAGGGGTGGCGCCAGGTGAGGGCGGCCGTGAGGTCCCAGAGGGTGATCGGTTGCGATGACAGGAGATCGGTCACCTCGGCGAGGCGTTCCTCGTGATGGCGGACGATCTCCTGCGCGCGTCCGGACAGGCCCGTGAAACGGAACTGGTGGGCGGGCAGGACCTCGTCCACGGTCATCGCGGAGACCTTGTCGAGGGAGCCGAGGAAGTCGCCGAGCGGGTCGACGTCCGGAAGGTCGTACGGGTAGAGGCCGATGTGCGGGGTGATGCGCGGCAGGACGTGGTCGCCGGTGAAGATCCGGTCGCCGTCCTCCAGGTGCAGGCAGATGTGGCCGGGGGAGTGGCCGGGCGTCCAGATCGTGCGCAGCCTGCGTCCCGGCAGGTCGACCAGGTCGCCGTCGGACAGCTCGCGGTCGGGGATCGCGGGCGGCGCGACCGGTGTCTGGCGGGCGGCCCCGGTCAGGTCGGACTCCGCCGCTCCGGCGCGGCGCAGCGCGCTCAGCTCGAACGCGCGTCGGCCGCCCTGCCCGACGGCGTGGAACAGGCGGACGATCTCCGCGTCCGCGTGGTGCATGGCGATCCACGCGTCCGAGGTGTCGCGGACGCGTCCGGCGAGGCCCGAATGGTCGGGGTGGAAGTGCGTCACGACCACGCCGTGGACGTCGGCGACGTCGATCCCGAACGCGGCGAGGCCGTCGCGCAGGGCCGTCCAGGCGTCCTCGTGCTGCCAGCCGGCGTCGATCAGGACGGGCCCCCGGGGGCTCTCCACCGCGTACACCAGCGTGTAGGCCAGCGGATTGTCCGGGATGGGTACGGGGACGCTCCACAGCCCGCCACCGAGGTCTTCGGGTTCCGGCCGCAACGGGACCGCCTTTCGCGCCGAGGGGTCTCGTTCAGACCCGTTCGAGGATGGTGGCGGTCGACAGCGCGCCGCCCGCGCACATCGTGATCAGGGCCGTCCCGGCGTCGCCGCGCTCCAGCTCGTGCAGCGCCGTCGTGATCAGCCGGGCGCCGGTCGCGCCGACCGGATGGCCGAGCGCGATCGCGCCGCCGTTGACGTTGACCGTGTCCGGGTCGGGCTCGTGGACGGACACCCACGACAGCACGATCGACGCGAACGCCTCGTTGATCTCGGTGATGTCGATGTCGCCCATCGCCATGCCGGACCGCTGGAGGGCCCGCTCGGTCGCCTGCACGGGGCCGTCCAGGTGGTAGTACGGTTCGGCGCCGACCAGGGCCTGCGTCCTGATCCTGGCGCGCGGGCGCAGGCCGAGCGCGTCCGCCTTCTCCCGCGACATCAGCAGGACGGCGGCGGCGCCGTCGGAGATCTGCGACGACGTGCCCGCCGTGTGCAGCGCGCCGGGGCCGAGGACGGGCCTGAGCCGCGCCAGCCCCTTGGTGGTGGTCTCGCGCAGGCCCTGGTCGCGGGTCACTTCGCGGGTCTGGCCGGTGGGGTTCCCTTCGGCGTCCAGGACGGGCGCCGTGATGGGCGCGACCTCGCGGTCGAAGCGGCCGTCGGCCCACGCCTTCGCGGCGAGCCGCTGCGAGCGGGCGCCGAACGCGTCCACGTCGGCGCGGGTGATACCGCGCCGGGCGGCGATGCGCTCGGCGGC
>JBOHBY010000702.1:0-3929 GCA_050698635.1 Spirillospora sp. | reverse complement strand
GCCGCCGAGCGGGCCGACGAAGAACGGCGCGAGGACGGCGAGCCCCGCCACCGTCGTCATCGACCCCATCAGGATCAGCATGGAGACGCCGACCGTCCGCTCGACGCCCGGCGGCTCCTCGCTCCGTATCCCGAACACGGCGCCGTAGAGCATGCACGCGAAGGCGAACACGGTGAGCGCGCCGAGGATCCGGGGCCAGCGCCGTCCAGCCGATTCGGTGCTCGCGGCGCGCAGCGCCTGCATCGGCGCGATCCGGGACGCCCTGCGCGCCGCCCGCCACGCGGCGAGCTGGGTGACGAGGATCCCGGCGGCGGCGGGCGCGGTGAGCGCGAGCCAGCCGAAGTTCGCGTCGGCGGCGGAGATGTCGAAGCCGTCCTTGGCGAACAGGTCGGTCAGCGCGGCCGACACCGGATACCCGACCAGGACGCCGCCGATGGACGCGACGATGCCGAGCGCGAGCGCCTCCAGCCTGATCAGGCGCTTGATCTGGCGCGGGGTGGCGCCGATCGCGCTGAGCAGCGCGAGCCGCCTGGTCCGCTGCCGCACGAGCGTGCCGAACGTGTTCGCGACGACGAACAGCCCGACGAACACCGCCAGGGACGCGAGCATGCCCAGCGAGCCCCCGACCGAGACGGCCGCGGAATCCAGGGTGGCCGACTGCGCGTCCCGGACGTCGCGCGCGGTCCGGACGGTCGCGTCCGCTCCCCGCAGGTCGCGGGCCAGACCGGCGCGCAGGTCGGACGCCTTGACGCCGGGCGCGGCCTTCACCCACACGCCGTGCCAGCTCCCCGGCGCCAGCCCGGCCGCCCGCCGGACGGTCTCCGGCGGCGCCAGCACCAGATCACCGCTCGCGACGGCGCTGTGCCCCTCCACGGTCACGATCCCGACGATCTTCATCGTGCGGGTCTGCTTCGGCAGCGTCGTCGGCAGCGGATCACCGACACCCAGCTTCCCGGCACGGGCGATATGCCGTGTCACGGCGACCTCGCCGTCGGCGGCCGGCGCGCGCCCGTCGTCCAGGTGGTAGGGGTTGAGCCGCTTCTCGGACGTCCACGGCCTGAGCAGCGTGGACGACCCCGCCGGCGGCTGGATGATCGTGCCCTTGGCGCCGGTGGCGGTCACCGGGACGCTCGCGTCCCCGGCCACCGCCGCCACGCCGGGCCGTCCGGCGACCCGGTCCAGCGGGACCTGACCGTCCGGGACGGAGTAGACGTCGCCCGCGTCTCTCGTCCCGCCCAGCACCAGCACGTCCGCGCGGGCGTACTCGCTGGCGTCGGTGCCTCCCACCGCCTCCTGCGCGCGGAAGGTGAACTGCAACGATCCGGCGATCAGCCCGATCGCGAACACCGCCGCCAGGAGCGTGGCGGTCAACTGCTTCCAGCCGCTGGTGAACGAGCGGCGCGCGATGAGCCACACGGCCGCTCAGCCCTCCATCCGCCGCATGGCGGCGTGGACCTGGTCGATGGTGGGGGAGTGCAGCTCGTGCACGAGCGTCCCGTCGGCGAGGAACAGCACCCGGTCGGCGTGCGCGGCGGCCACCGGATCGTGCGTGACCATGATCACCGTCTGCCGGTAGGCGTCCACGGCGCGGCGCAGGAACCCCAGCACCTCGGCGCCGGAGCGCGAGTCGAGGTTGCCGGTCGGCTCGTCGGCGAACAGCACCTCGGGCCGGGTCAGCAGCGCCCGCGCCACCGCGACCCGCTGCTGCTGCCCACCCGACAGCTCGCTAGGACGGTGCCCCAGCCGCTCCCGCAGGCCCAGCGAGTCAACGATCGTGTCGAACCACTGCCGGTCGGCGCGCCGGTTTCCCAGCCGCCCGGTGAGCCGGATGTTCTCCTCCGCCGTCAGCATCGGCAGCAGGTTGAACGACTGGAACACGAACCCGAGCCTGTCGCGGCGCAGCTTCGTCAGCCGGGTCCGCGTCAGCGTGGTGATGTCGACGCCGCCGATCAGCACCGAGCCGGACGACACCGTGTCCAGCCCCGCCATGCAGTGCAGGAACGTCGACTTCCCCGAGCCGGACGGCCCCATGATCGCGGTGAACCGGCCGCGCGGGAACGCCGCCGAGACGCCGCGCAGCGCGGTCACCGCGCCGTCGCCCGTCCCGTACGACTTGACCACGTCGCGGGCCACCGCGACATGGTCGTGGACCTGCGCGGGAGGGTGTTCGGCAGCTGTCTGGGTCATGCCGTCCAGCAAACCGCCGAAGGCACCCCGGACACATTGACGCCCGCTCCCGAACCCACGGTGGGGACAGCCCCACCCGCGACCGGAGGCTGGCGGCCCTCGCGGTCCTAGCGGCCCTCGAACACCGGCTGCTGCTTCTTCAGGAAGGCCCCGGTCGCGTTGCGGTGGTCGCTGGTCTTCTCGCACTCGTCCTGGAGTTCGGCCTCCCGTTCGAGCGCGGCCGCCAGGTCGTGCGTCGCCGCGAAGTCGAGCGCCGCCTTGACCGCGCCGTAGGAGACCGTCGGCCCGGCGGCGAGGCGGCGGGCCAGCTCCACCGACGCCGGGGCGAGCTCGTCCGCCGGGACGACCCGGTTCACCAGCCCCAGCTCCAGTGCCCGCTCGGCCTTGACCGGCTCACCGAGCAGCAGCAGCTCGGACGCCTTCGCCCGGCCGACGAGCCGTTGCAGCGTCCACGACATGCCGCTGTCGGGCGCGAGCCCGATCCCGGTGAACGCGGTCGCGAACCGCGCCTTGTCGGACGCGACGACCAGGTCGCACGCGAACGCCAGCGACGCCCCCGCGCCCGCCGCGACACCGTTCACCGCCGCCACCACGGGCTTGCGCATCCCGGCGAGCGCCAGCACGATCGGGTTGTAGTGCTTGCGGACGGTCTCGTCCAGCCCCCGGCCCGCCGCGAGGTTGTCACCGTGCTCACGCAGGTCCTGACCGGCGCAGAACGCCCGGCCCGCACCCGTGAGGATCACCGCGCGGGCGGCCGGGTCGGCGGCGGCCCGCACGACCGTCGCGCGCAGCAGTTCCTTCATCTCGACCGTCAGCGAGTTCATCCCGTCCGGACGGTTGAGCGTGATCGTCCCCACCCCGCCGGTGACGTCATAAAGCACGGTCTCAGCCATGGTCGTCCTTCCCTTCGGGCCCTCCGCCGATCCTTTCATCTTCCGATCTGGAGGCTGATCGTTACCACTTCGCGCCCGGAAGACGAGATAATGGACCACTACTGATGACGCGGATGCGACACGCGGCCACGCGGCCAACGGTGTGCGAAGGCCGCGGCCCTACGCAGGAAGGGGATAACGCATGGCGGCGATGAAGCCGCGGACGGGAGACGGTCCGCTCGAAGTGACCAAGGAGGGACGCGGAATCGTCATGCGGGTCCCACTGGAAGGCGGCGGACGTCTCGTGGTCGAGCTGTCCGCCGACGAGGCCAAGGAGCTCGGCGAGGCCCTCAAGGGCGTCGTGGGCTGACGGCACAGCCGTTCCCGGCTTGTTGGTGACGGTCCCGGCGGCTTCGCCGGGGCCCTTGCCATTCCCGCACCGAAACACCCGACCGATCAGAGCGACCCGACCACAGGGGGGACCCGCCGCCATGCCCATCGAGACCCGCATCCACGGAGCAGGCGGCACCGTGTCGCAGACCGCCGCCGACCTCGGGGCCGAGGTCGTCGCCGTGCCGGTGACCGCCGGTCCCGTGGCGCCCGCCGCCGAGGTCGCGCGGTCGCTGCCGTTCACCCTGGACGAGCTGCTCGAACTCCACCGGGCCAAGGGCGAGCCTGGCGAGATCACGGCCACCCAGGTCCGGATCGGCGACCGGGTGCGGGAACTGCTGCTGTACGGGGTGGGCGACGCGGCCCCGGCCGACCTGCGCAAGGCCGGCGCCGCACTGGCCCGCCGCGGCAAGGGCCGCGCGGCCCTGGTCGCAGGGGTCCCCACCGGGGACTCCTCCGCCGAGCTGGCCGCCTTCGTCG
>JBOHBY010000701.1:0-2033 GCA_050698635.1 Spirillospora sp. | reverse complement strand
GTGGAGCACCACTCGGAGTCGCCCGAGGCGTACTTCACGCACACCGCCGGGCTGCGCGTCGTGGCGTGCTCGAACCCGGTGGACGCGTTCGCGATGATCCAGCAGTCGATCGCCTCGCCCGACCCTGTGATCTTCTTCGAGCCGAAGCGCCGGTACTGGGACAAGGCGGAGGTCGACATCGATTCGGCGTCGACCGACTGGGCGCCGCTGCACGACGCGCGGGTCGTCCAGCCGGGCGAGCACGCGACCGTCCTGGCGTACGGGCCGTCGGTGAAGACGTGCCTGGAGGCCGCCGCCGCGGCCGCCGAGGAGGGGCGGTCGCTGGAGGTCATCGACCTGCGCTCGCTCAACCCGCTCGACACCGCGACCGTCGTCGACTCCGTCAACCGGACGGGACGCTGCGTCGTCGTCCACGAGGCACCGGTGTTCAGCGGGTTCGGCGCCGAGCTGGCCGCGCGGATCACCGAGCGGTGCTTCTACCGGCTGGAGTCGCCGGTGCTGCGCGTCGGCGGGTTCTCCGCGCCCTACCCGCCGTCCCGCAACGAGGACCACTATCTGCCCGACCTCGACCGCATACTGGACGCGGTCGACCGGACCTTCGCGTGGTGACGCCGGTGAGCCAGCCGAACATCTTCAAACTGCCGGACGTGGGCGAGGGCCTGACGGAGGCCGAGATCGTCAGATGGCATGTCCAGCCCGGCGACACCGTCGAGATCAACCAGACCATCGTGGAGATCGAGACCGCGAAGGCGATCGTGGAGCTGCCCTGCCCGTTCGAGGGCGTGGTGACGGAGCTGCTGGTCGCCGAGGGCGCGACCGTGGACGTCGGCGCCCCCATCATCGCCGTGGGCGGCGAGGGCGCGTCGCCCGCCGCATCGGAGGCTCCGGCGGCCCGGGAGGAGGGCGCCGCGCCGACGATCAACGAGCCGGGCATGGTGACGTCCGATGCGCCGCCCAAGCGCCAGCCCGTGCTCGTCGGGTACGGCGTCAAGGAGGGGTCGACGAAGCGCCGCCCCCGCAAACAGGCGAACGGCGCGGCACCTCCGCCACCACTTCCACCACCTCCACCTCCTCCGCCGCCGCCCGTCGCCCCCGTTCAGCAGGCGGTTCCCGCACCACCGGCCGCTCGTCCACAGCCTGTGGAAAACGGGCTGCCGCTGGCGAAGCCGCCGGTCCGGAAGATGGCGAAGGACCTCGGTATCGACCTCGCGACGATCGCCGGGACGGGCCCGCAGGGCTCGATCACCCGCGACGACGTCCTCGCCGCCCAGTCCGCGCCCGCGCCCGCGCCGACCGCGACGGATGTGGGCCCGCGCGAGGAGCGGATGCCGGTCAAGGGCGTCCGGAAGGCGACCGCCGCGGCGGTGTCCGGTTCGGCGTTCACCGCGCCGCACGTCACCGAGTTCCTCCAGGTGGACGTGACCCGCACCATGGAGACCGTGAAGCGGCTCCGCGAGCTGCCCGAGTTCGCGGACGTGAAGGTGTCCCCGCTACTGCTGGTCGCGCGGGCGCTGCTCACGGCCGTCGCGCGGAACCCGCAGGTCAACTCCACCTGGGTGGACGGCCCGTCCGGCGCGGAGATCGTCGTCAAGCGGTATGTGAACCTGGGGATCGCGGCGGCCACCGACCGGGGCCTGATCGTCCCGAAGGTGAAGGAGGCGCAGGCCCTCGACCTGCCGGGCCTGGCCCGCGCCCTCCAGGAGCTGACGGACAAGGCGCGGTCGGGCAAGGCGTCCCCGGCCGACCTGTCCGGCGGGACGATCACGATCACGAACGTCGGAGTGTTCGGCGTGGACTCCGGGACGCCGATCCTCACCCCGGGCGAGGCCGCGATCCTGGCGTTCGGCCAGATCCGCGACATGCCATGGGTACACGAGGGCGAGCTGGCGATCCGGAAGGTCACCACGCTGTCGCTGTCGTTCGACCACCGGATCGTGGACGGCGAACTGGGCTCGCGTGTCCTCCGGGACGTCGGCGCCATGCTCGAAGACCCCATCCGCATGCTGGCCTGGGGCTGACAGTCGACACAGGGC
>JBOHBY010000700.1:0-6166 GCA_050698635.1 Spirillospora sp. | reverse complement strand
GCCGAACACCGCGGACCGGTGCTTGATCGCTCGGCGCCCGTCAAGGTGGTCGTTCCCTCGATCGGGGTCCGGGCTCCGCTGGCCCGGCTGGGGCTGGCGGGTGACGGCTCCGTCGAGGTGCCGCCGGCCGATCGTCCGGACGAGGCCGGCTGGTACGACCGCGGCCCCACCCCGGGAGAGCGCGGCGCGGCCGTCATCCTCGGCCATGTCGACTCGGCGAAGGGCGCCGCCGTGTTCTATGAGCTGGGACGACTCCGGCCCGGGCACCGTATCGAGGTGACCCGAGAAGACGGCAGGACCGCCGTCTTCACCGTCGAGTCCGTGGAGCGCGTCTCGAAGGAGCGGTTCCCCACCGGCCGCGTCTACGGTCCGCTCGACCACGCCGGGCTCCGGCTCGTCACCTGTGGCGGCTCGTTCGACAAGAGCAGGCGCGGCTACCGTGACAACATCATCGTCTACGCCGCCCAGACGGCGGTCCGCCAGACCGCTTCGCGGTAAGCGCCGCGCGGCCGCCCCCGGCGCGGCCCTCGCTCCCGCCGCTTCCGCGCTTCCGCCGTTCTTGACGATCTTCGGTGCGTTCGTTGCGTAAGAGGCCCTAGCCCATTTCCAGATCCCCGGGCAGAAAAACTACGGAGAGGCCGAGACTGGCCACGATCTGTGAAATCAGCCGGATTCTGTGACACCTTGCAACGGGCACGAGTTAAGGGGTTGTCATGGCGATCGAAGGCAGGCCCGGTGTGACCGCCGACGGCTCGGAGGTCGTCACGACGACGTCGTCTCCGACGGCGTACCCGAACTGCGACGCCGAGGTGCTGCGCGCCGTCGTCGACTGGGAGGGGCGCGGCGCGGATCCGGACGACCGCCTCGACGTGTTCGTCACGTTCGACGGGGATGTCGAGGAGATGGCCGAGGCGGGCTTCGACCCGGGCTACGTCAACGGCGATCTCGTCACCGGGACGGTCGCCTTCGCCGACGTCGCCAAGCTGGCCGCGACGGCCGCGGTGCGCTGGATCGCCGGGTCCGCGCGCCCGCATCTGCACATCGATCGGAGCATGGGCGAGATCAAGGCGACCTCGCTCCGGGCGAACTCGCCGCCGTACAACGCGGGCGGCCTGCCGGGTCTCACCGGCAAGGGCGTCCTTCTCGGCGTCATCGACAATCGCCTCTCGGCCCTCCACCCGACGTTCACCGTGCCGAACTCGACGCCGCCGAATTCGCGCATCATCGGCTACTGGGACCAGGTCAACCCACTCAAGCCGGGAAGGAAGCCGCCGAGCGAACTCGGCTTCCCCGCCGCATTCAACACCGGCATGTGGTACGACGAGGCCGAAATTGACAAAATCGTCCGGGAAAGAGATATCCACGCGATCTCTGCCAACAGCCTGCACGACCACGGCACGCACGTCGCCGGTATCGCCGCGGGCAACATGTCGGTAAGGGACGGCCCGTTCGCACGGTTCACGTTCGTGGGCGTCGCGCCCGAGGCCGACATCGTCTTCTCCAACGCCGTCGCGGATCAGACCACCAAGAGAATCAGCGACGCCGTCGCGCTGATGTTCCACCTCGCGGCGAAGCGCGGTACCCCCTGCGTCATCAACATGAGCTTCGGCACCCACGAAGGGGCGCGCGACGGGACGTCCGCGCTGGAACGGGCGATCGACGGGCTCATGCACGACGCGAGCGGGAACCCCATCCCCGGGCGGGCGATCGTGGTCGCCGCCGGAAACGAGGGCACCGCCCGCCGCCACGGCCGCAAGACCATCAACGCGTCCGGCAACGCGTCGTTCCGGCTCGAGGTGGAAGAGATCGCCCTCCCCACGGGCAAGCTGACCGACGACCTCCAGAGCGACGAGCTCTACTTCTGGTACGACGGCGCGGCGAAGATCGAGCTGCGCGTCACGCCGCCGCGGTCGAACCCGAGCGGATGGGCGCAGCCGGGTCAGCAGAGCAAGATCTCCATCGGCGGCAGGGAGGTCGCGAGGGTCGTGTCACCGTCGCAGCCCGACCCGAACAACGGCAAGCGCAAGATCGACGTCACGCTCGTCCAGCCCGTGCGCAAGGGGACCTGGAAGATCGAGCTGCACGAGATCGGCGGCGCGGCGGCGGCGGTCGACCTGTGGGTCGACCGGCAGGACGAGGACGTGTGGCCGCAGCTCGTGTTCGGCGACAGCATCACCGACAACACCCTCACCTCGCCGGCCACGGCCCGCAGCGTGGTCGCGGTCGGCGCCTACGTGTCCGAGCCTGGCGGCAACTTCAAGGCCTACGGCTCGATCGCGGAGAGTTCGAGCCGCGGCCTGGACGGCACGTCCGGCGTGCCGCCCGAGCGCGTCCGCCCCCACCTGGTCGCGCCCGGCCGGCGGATCATCTCCGCGGCCTACTCGCAGGAGAGGTTCGAGAAGGCGATCAAGCTCCGCTACGGCGGCTGGCTCCTCACGGTCCACGTCATCTACTCCGGCACGAGCCAGGCCGCGCCGCACGTGGCCGGGGTCATCGCGCTGATGTTCCAGAAGAACCCGAAGCTCACCTACGTCGACGTGCGGCGGATCCTCGCCGCGACGACGAAGAAGGACCAGATCCCGCCCGGGACCGTGCTGCCCAGTGCGGTGTGGGGTGCGGGCAAGCTCGACGCCGCCGCCGCGCTGGCGGCGACCCCGGCGGCCACGCCATGAGCGGGACGGGAACGTTCGAACGGATCGCGGCGATGATCGGCGAGGCGCTGGGGCCGCTCGGCCAGGCCCTCGCCGATCCGGGCGAGCTGCTCGTCGAGTTCGGCGTCGCGATCGACCACGACGCGCTCGCGGGCGTCGCGGGCACCGCGGCGGACACGGCCCGCGCGGTCGCCGATCTCGGCGACTTCGTCACCGCGCTGAACGCGGCGATCAAGATCGACGACTCCCTCGCGATCACCTTCAACGGAGCCGCGGTCGCGCAGCGGATCGACACGGTCCTGACCGGGCTGGCGAGCGTCCACAACGGTGTGACGGCGGCGCTGAACGCGGCCCCGATCACCCCCGAGCAGCGCGCGAGGGCGCAGGCGCTGCTGGACGATCTGCCCGTCCTGATCCTCACCCGCATGATCGTCGACCGGCTGCGCGTGCGGCTGCCGACGGTCACGATGCTCCTCGCCGTGAGCGGGCTGCTCGAAGGGCGCGAGCATCCCGGCGATCCCGCCGACCCGATGTTCCCGCAGCACTTCTCGTGGACGATCCGCTGGGACCGGATCGGGCGGTTCCTCGGCGATCCGCTGTCGGTGCTCCGCGACGCCTACGGGCTCGGCACGCCCGGCTTCGACGGCAAAGTGCTGTTCGAGCTGCTCGTCCGGCTGCTGGACAGCGGCGACGGCCGCCTCGACCGGCCCTACATCACCACCGGCTCCGGCGGGGTCGGCGCCGTCCTGATCGGACCGGCGCTCACCGTCGGTGTGCTCGACGGCGGCCTCGCGTTCCCGATGCGGCTCGGCCTCGCGGGCAAGGCGACGGAGGTGTTCCCGCTCGGCGATCACACCGCGTTCAGCGTGAGCGTCGACGGTGCCCTCACCGCGGGCTCGGAGGTGCGCCTGTCACCCGGGCTGGACATGGCGATCGTCTCCCCGCAGGGCGCGCCCTCGGCCACGGTCAGTGTCACGGCCGCGTTCATCGCGGGAAAGGCCGGTGAGCCGATCATCCTGATCGGCGACACCCGGCTCGGCGGCCTGAGCGTCGAGACGGTGACCCTGGCATTGTCGATCGACGCCAAGGCGGGCCTCGACGGCACCGCGACGGCGGAGCCCGGCGCCAAGATGGAGCTCGCCGGCGGTCGGCTGGTCATCGACCTGTCGGGCGCCGACGGCTTCATCGGCAAGCTCGTCGGCGCGAAGCTGGAGACGAACTTCGACCTGCGGCTGCTGTGGACGCCGTCGTCCGGCCTCCAGCTCGAAGGCAGCCAGACGCTCGAACTCGCCCTGCCCCTGCACCTGAAGCTCGGCCCGTTGGAGATCACGACGCTGCACCTGGGCGTCGGCCTGCCCACCGACGGCTCCCTGCCGATCGAGGTCTCCGCCGACTTCAAGGGCGCGCTCGGGCCGGTCAGGGCGTCGGTCGAACGCGTCGGCATCGTCGCGACGCCGCGCTTCCCGGACGGTGGCGGCAACCTCGGCCCGATCGACCTCGCGCTCGGGTTCAAGCCGCCCAAGGGCGTCGGCCTGGTGATCGACGCCGGGATCGTGGCCGGCGGCGGGTACCTGTCCTTCGACCCGGAGCGGGGGGAGTACGCCGGGGCGCTGGAGCTGGAGTTCGCCGGGTTCATCGAGGTCAAGGCGATCGGGCTGATCACCACCCGGATGCCGGACGGCAGCTCGGGGTTCTCGCTGCTGATCGTGCTGACCGCCGAGTTCGGCGGGGGCGGGATCCAGCTCGGGTTCGGGTTCACGCTGCTCGGCGTCGGCGGCATTCTCGGGCTGAACCGCAGGATGGACCTCGCGGCCCTCGTCGAGGGGGTCGCGACGGGGGCCGTCGAGTCGGTGATGTTCCCGCGCGACGTGATCGCGAACGCGCCGCGGATCGTCAGCGACCTGCGCAGGTTCTTCCCGCCGGAGGAGGGCCGGTTCCTCGTCGGGCCGATGGCGAAGATCGGCTGGGGCACGCCGACGCTGGTCAGCGTGTCGCTCGGGCTGATCGTCGAGGTCCCGCCCGGCAACATCGCGATCCTCGGCGTGCTGAAGTGCGCGCTGCCCAGCCAGGACGTGGCGCTGCTCGTCCTCCAGGTCAACTTCATCGGCGCGTTCGAGGTCGACAAGTCGCGGCTGTGGTTCTACGCGCAGCTGTTCGACTCCCGCGTCCTGACGATCACGATCGACGGCGGGATGGGCCTGCTCATCGACATGGGCGACCATCCCGACTTCGTCCTCTCGGTCGGCGGGTTCCACCCGTCGTTCAAACCGCCGCCGCTGCCGTTCCCGATCCCGCCGCGGGTGTCGATGGACATCCTGAACGCCCCCGGACGGCTGATCCGGGTGTCCGGGTACTTCGCGGTCACCAGCAACACGGCCCAGTTCGGCGCGAAGGCGGAGATCCGGCTCGGCTTCGACGACTTCGGCCTGGAGGGGCACCTCGCGTTCGACGCGCTCTTCCAGTTCTCGCCCTTCGCGTTCGTCATCGAGATCTCCGCCGGGGTCTCGCTGAAGGCGTTCGGGGTCGGCCTTTTCGGCATCGACCTGCAATTCAAGCTGGAGGGGCCGAACGCGTGGCGGGCGCACGGCCGCGGCTCGATCTCCCTGCTGTTCTTCGAGATCTCCGCCGACTTCGACATCTCCTGGGGCGAGGAGCGCGCCACCACGCTGCCACCGGTCGCGGTGCTCGAACTGCTGGAGCGCGAGGTGCGCAAGCCCGAGGGCTGGCAGACGCGCCTTCCGGCGGGCGGCGCGAACCCGCTGGTCACGCTGCGCCAGCTGCCCGCGGGCGACGAGCTGGTGCTGCATCCGCTCGGCACCCTGTTCATCCATCAGCGGGCCGTTCCGCTCGGCGTGCGGATCGACCGGGTCGGTGCGCAGCGGCCGAACGACGGCAAGCGGTTCACCGTCACGCCCGTTCAGGGCAGCGGCCTTGAGCGGGTGTCGGACACCGACGACCAGTTCGCCATGGCCCAGTTCCAGGACATGGACGACGCCGCGAAACTGTCGCGTCCCGCGTACGAGCAACAGGACGCCGGTATTGAGCTGACCGCCGAGAAAGGCGCGATCGCGTCGCCCCGGGTGGTCCGGCGCAGCGCACGATACGAACTGCACATCATCGACAGCAAGCCCCCAAGACCGACGACGGCCAAGGCCACGGCCACCGCCGTGCGCGCGGCCGCGAACGGGCAGGCGGCGGCGGTGCCTCGCGCGCCGAAGCTCTACAGCCCGCCACCGGCGGTGTTCGGACGGCTGCTGGACGGCAGCAGCACCGCCCGTTCGCCGATCTCGCGGCGGGAGGCGCGGCTGCGGCAGCCCTTCGCGCCGGACGAGACCGTCCAGGTCACCGGCGGTCGTTTCGTCGTCGCGTACCAGCGCAACAACCGGCAGGCGTTCCCGCCCGCGACGGCGGGCTCCACCACGTCGAGTTTCCGCAGCGTGGCGACCGCGTCCGACGCCATGGCCGGCTGGATCCGCGCCGACGCGTCCCTGGCCGGGCAGCTGCACGTGCTGCCC
>JBOHBY010000699.1:0-2132 GCA_050698635.1 Spirillospora sp. | reverse complement strand
GCCGACCGGTTCTCCCGCTCGACGCCCGCCGACTTCGGCGCCGAGGCGCTGCGCCTGCTGAACACCCACACCCCGGGCGCCGGGTCGTTCGGCGCCGCGTTCGGGCTCGATCCGGAGATCGCCGGGCTGGTCCGCGAACGGGTCGCGGCCAAGCTCGCCGCCGAGCCGGTCGAGGACGTGCGGATCGACTTCGAGGACGGCTACGGCGTGCGCCCCGACGCCGAGGAGGACGGCCACATCGAGCAGGTCGTCGAGGCCGTCGCCGCCGCGTACCAGGTCAAGGGCCTGCCGCACTACTGGGGCGTGCGGGTCAAGTCGTTCGCCGACGGCGGGCACGAGCGCTCGATGCGCACGCTCGACGGGTTCCTCACCGCGCTGCGCGACCGGCTCGGCCGGCTGCCCGGCGGGTTCACCATCACGTTCCCGAAGGTGATCGCGGCCGAGCACGTCGCGCTGTTCACCGAGTGGCTGGACCGGCTGGAGACCGCGCTCGGGCTGCCGTCCGGGATCCTGCGGTTCGAGGTGCAGATCGAGACGCCCGACGCGATCCTCGACCGCGAGGGCCGGACCGGGCTGCGCGCCATCGCCGCCGCCGCCGAGGGCCGCCTCACCGCCGCGCACTTCGGCGTCTACGACTACACGGCCGCGCTGGGCCTGCCGCCGCACGAGCAGCGCCTCGACCATCCCGCCTGCGACTTCGCCCGGCACGTCATGCAGGTGTCGTTCGCGGGCACCGGGGTCCGGCTGTCGGACGGCTCCACCAACATCATCCCGCGCAACGACGGACCCGACGAGGTCAACGCGGCCTGGGCGACGCACGCCGCGCACGTCAGGCATTCGCTGCGCAACGGCTTCTACCAGGGCTGGGACCTACATCCCGCGCACCTGCCGAGCCGGTACGCGGCCGTGTACGCGTTCCATCTGAGCGGCGTCGACGACGTCATCGGACGGGTCAGGGCGTGGCACGAGCAGGCGGCGGACGATGGGGCGAGCGGCGTGCTGGACGAGCCCGCCACCATCAAGGCGCTCACGTCCCGGCTCCGCCGCGCCGTCGACTGCGGCGCGCTGGACGAGAGCGTCCTGCCCGCGTCCTAGCCCCGGTGGGGGCCGGACCTCCAGATGGGCCCGATCGCGTTCAGAATCGACCCGAGCTGCTCCTCCTCGTACGCGAAGTGCGCGTCGAGGTCGGCGGCCACCCGGTCGACCTCCGCGCCGACCTCCGCGGGGTCGCGGTCGCCCGGCTCGTCGAGCAGGTCCTGGAGCCGCCGCCTGTTCTCGGTGACCGCGACGTGCTCGCGGCGCAGCCTTCCGATCACGGGCGCGAGCCCGGGAAACTCGGTCTCCAGGCGCGGGAACGCCCGCCGCTCCTCGTTGTCGTGATGCTCCCCGAGAACGTCGCAGACCGACACGCAATGCTCCCGAAGCCGCCGCCCCAGCTCACCTTCCCTCCCGCCCCCGTAGAGGGCGCGGACGTCCTCGCGGAGGGCGGCGAGCCCGGCCCGCAGATCGTCATGGATCTTCACCAGCTCGTCGCCGACCGCCCAGGCGCGCCCGTCCAGGGCGCCGCGGTGGAGGGCGACGACGGGGATGACGCGGGTGGTCCGCCGCTGGTACTCGGCGTACGCGGGGACGCGCTCGCCCTGCCGCGCGTAGAGCACGTCGCGCTCGTCGCCCTCGACGGGGATCGCGACGCCGTCGAACGTCTCGGTCCCGACCTCGACGGTGACGCGGGGATCGGCGCGGACGTTGCGGTACCAGACGGGGTCGCGCGGCCCGCCCGCGTTGGTGGCGAACACCAGCAGCCGGTCGCCGTCGGCCAGGTATCCGAGCGGGGTCGTGTGCGGCCTGCCGCTCTTGGCCCCTGTGCTGGTCAGCAGCAGCAGGTCGGCGCCGTCGAACATGCCGCCGACCGCGCCGCCGTTCTCGCGGAACTCCTCGATGATGGGCAGGTTCCAGTCGTTCACGTGGACCGTCTCCTATCCTGGACAAGACCGAGCCGCTTTGCTTTGAGAGCAAAGCCTTTAATAAAGCAAAGCTATTTTGGACGCCAAGGCATGTCAACCGAAGAAAGCGCCGGGCCGGTTTCCGGAGCGGAGCGCCAGCGGAGTGGAGGGGACCGGGCCGGTCGCTCT
>JBOHBY010000698.1:0-3886 GCA_050698635.1 Spirillospora sp. | reverse complement strand
CCGCGGCCGTCCTCACCGTCGTCGCGGTCGGCGCCGCGGCGCTCACCGCCACCGGCCTGCTGACCGGCACCTACGCCCCCGCCACCCTCCTGTCGCGCACCGCCGGGACGGGCCTGATCGTCGCCGTGACCGCCGTCGGCGTCGCGGTGGCGATCGCCGCCACCGTGTCCGGACGCCGCGTGCCTCGCACCGCCGGCGGGCTGCTCGGCGGGCTTTTGGCCGCCCTCCTGGTCACCGCGAACGGGCGCATCGACGCCTGGGAGGGCCTGATCATGCTGGCGATCATGTTCGCGGGGACCGCCGTCCACCGCGCCGAGCACGGCCAGATCAGCCGGCGCGCGGCGGCGGTGACGGCGGGTGTCGTCCTGGCGGGCGCGCTCGGCACCGGGACGTGGCAGGCGGCACCCTACGGCTGGAAGGCGCAGGTCGCCTGGTGCCTCACGGTGCTCGCGGCGGCCGTGACGTTCGCCGCGGCGTGGCGGTGGCGGCACCGCCGGTTCCCCCGCTGGGCCACCGGCCTCGGCACCATCAGCTTCTCGGTCTACCTGCTGCATCCGCTGCTACTGATGGTGGCGGCGCAGTTCCTCGACATCTCCGGCCGGGAGGACGTGATCGGGCTGGCGTTCTTCGTCCTGGTGCTGCTGGCGGTGAGCTGGGCGTCGCAGCGCTGGATCGAGGCGCCCGCGCAGCGCCTCGGCCGCCGCCTCACCCGCCCGCCGCGCCCGGACACCAGCGTCCAGCCCCACGCCCTCGCCTCCTGAGTCACCTCCGCCCCATCCAGAGGTGCGGGGACGCGTTCACAGCTCCAGCCGGCACGGCCCTTGTTTTCACAGCTCAGCGCCCGGATTGAAAAAATGGGCCCGCATTCAGTCTCGCGGCGTTCAGGTAGAAGATTCGCAGGTCGCCCCCGCTTTTTCCGCAGAAGGCGTTCTATCCGGGTGCCGAGCCTGGAATCCGCAATTGGTGATTTCACCATGAATGGTCAATAGTCGTGGGCATGGGGTCGGCGCCACGACGCTTCCGTGACGCCGGCCGGGGACCGGCAGGGCCAGGCGGTCACCACGTTTCTTCATCCACCCCCGTGAAAGGACCCCCCGCTCATGAGGAAGCGCAGTCTGTTGACCGCGGTACCGCTCGCGGTTCTGACACTGTTCGGCACCTCCGTGGCGAACGCGAACGCGGACACGGCGCCGGCACCGCCGCCGCGGACCAACATCGTCGGCGGCGTGCCCGCGACGGAGACGTACACGTTCATGGCCTCGCTGCAGAACGGCAGCGGCTCGCACAGCTGCGGCGGCTCCCTCGTCGCGCCGCAGTGGGTCATCACCGCGACGCACTGCGGCCAGCCCGCCCAGGTCAGGATCGGCACGACGAACCGCAACTCGGGCGGCGAGGTCGTCCGGGTCGCCAGCCGTCAGGTGGTGGGGGGCGACCTCGCCATCCTCCGCCTGTCCAGCGCGGCGACGAGCAAGCCCATCCCCATCGCGACCACCGCGCCGGTCGGCTCGGCCACCCGCCTGATCGGCTGGGGCCAGACCTGCCCGACGCGCGGTTGCGGCGGCGCCCCCGTCCAGCTCCAGCAGCTCGACACGACGATCGTCGCCGACAGCCAGTGCTCCGGCATCACCGGCGCGACCGAGATCTGCACCGACGGCGGCAACGGCAAGGGCGCCTGCTACGGCGACTCCGGCGGACCGGCCGTGACCGGCGGACCCGGCGCGTGGGAGCTCGTCGGCGCCACCAGCCGTGGCGGCCAGACCTGCGCCCAGGGCCCGGCGATCTACAGCGACACCTCGGCCTACCGCAGCCAGATCCTCCAGATCATCGGTGGCGCCGCGGCCGCGGCCCGCTGACCGTCCAGGAAATGAACGTGCCCTCCGCCGGAGCGCGGTGCCCGGCGGGGGGCACCCCTGCCGCTCCCACACTGTGAGGTATCCATGGTCGCAAGCAAGTTCCTGAGGGTCTGCGCCGCGCTACTGCTCGGCCTCGCCTTCCTCGCCGGCACCGGTGTGCCCGCCTCGGCGGCGCCCGCGCCGCAGCAGTCCAACGTCCGCACCGTCCGGTACGACACCAGCCAGGCCGCCGAGTTCAAGGAGGCCTGGGACGAAGGCGCGAAGATCTGGAACGAGCACGTCAAGAACGTCCAGCTCGTTCCCGGTACTCCCGGCGACGTCCGCATCCTCGCCGACAACGGCTGGCCCCGCGCCCAGGTGACGAGCCTCGGCCGCGGCACCGTCTGGATGGGCCGCCAGGCCACCAACGAAGGCCACTACGTGATCCGGATCGCGTCCCACGAGCTGGGGCACATCCTCGGCCTGCCGGACCGGCGCACCGGTCTGTGCACGGACCTGATGTCCGGCGCCAGCGCCGGCACCGCCTGCAAGAACCCCAACCCCAACGCGGCGGAGATCGCCGAGGTCGAGCGCAACTTCCAGTTCGGCGTCATGGGCATCAAGCCCGGCGTCGTCCTGAGCGAGTCGCCCGCCCTCGCCCGCCACTGAGCGTTCACCGCGCTCACTGATCCCCGCCACCCCAACGCGACCTGAGGGCGTCCGTTCCTTCCGGCAGGCGCCCTCAGGTTCGCTTTTACTCAGGCCCGCTTTCTGCTCAGGCTCGCTTCGGCGGACGCGGCAGGAACGCCACGAGCGCCGTCCCGATCGCGGTGATCACGGCCGCGACGACGAACGCCGTCGCGTATCCGTCCGCGAGATCGGCCCCAGAACGAGCCGCGGCCGTGCTCAGCACCGTCAGCCCGATGGCACCACCGATCGTCCGGGACGTGTTGACGACCCCCGCCACGGCCCCCGCCTCCGACGTCGGCGCGCCCGCCGTGGACGCCTCCACCAGCGGCGTCATCAGCAGCCCGAACCCGAGCGCCATGGTCGCGCCGGGGCCGAGGATCGAGCCGAGGAACGTCCCGTCGGCGTCCAGCACCACGCTCTGCCACGCGAACCCCGCCGCCGCCAGCAGCCCGCCGACACCCGCGAGGAGCCGCGCGTCCATGCGCGCCATGAGCGTCGGCGCGAGCCTGGAGCCGATGATGATCCCCGCCGTGTGCGGCAGGAACGAGAACCCGGTGCGCACCGCGCTGTAGTGCAGGACGTTCTGCATGTAGAGCGACAGGAAGTACCAGAGCGCGAACCCGGCCATCGTCCCGACGAGCGTGGCGAGGTTCCCGACCGCGACGCTCCGCAGCCGGAACAGCCCGAGCCGCACCAGCGGCTGCGCCGTCCGCGCCTCGACCGCCACGAACGCCGCCAGCAGCACGACCCCCGCGACCAGCGGGTACAGCGCCGACCACCCGTGCTTCTCGGTCTCGCCGATCCCGAACGCCAGCAGCCCCACGCCCCCCGTGACCAGCACCGCCCCCGGCAGGTCGAGCCGCTCCCGCGCGCCCGCGAGGACCTCCCCCCGCAGCCACCGGACGGCGATCACCCCCACCAGCACACCGATCGGCACGTTGATGAGGAACACCCACCGCCAGCTCAGATAGTCGGTGAGCAGCCCGCCGACCAGCCCGCCCGTGGCCCCGCCCGCCGTGCCGACGGCCGTCCACATGGCGATCGCCCGGGTCCGGGCGGGCCCGTCCGGGAAGGTGGCGGTGATCAGCGACAGCGTGGCGGGCGCGAGGATCGCCGCACCGAGCCCCTGCACCGCACGAGCACCGATGATCATGCCGGTCCCCTGCGCGAACCCGCCCGCGAGGCTCGCCACGGTGAACAGGCCGAGCCCCGCGACGAAGACGCTCTTGCGCCCGAACAGGTCGGCGGCCCGCCCGCCCAGCAGCAGGAACCCGGCGAACGTCAACGAGTAGGCGTTGACGACCCATTGCAGGCCGGTCGCGCCGAGCCCGAGCCCGGCGCGCATGTCGGGCAGCGCGACGTTG
>JBOHBY010000697.1:0-2036 GCA_050698635.1 Spirillospora sp. | reverse complement strand
GCGCTACTGACCGCGGCGCTGCACGTCTTCGCCGACCGCGGCTACGCCGACGCGGGCATCGCCGAGATCGTCGAGCGGTCCGGGATCAGCGTCGGCAGCCTCTACCACCACTACGGCGGCAAGGCCGGGCTGTACGTGGCGCTGTGGGAGGACCTCAGCGGCGAGCAGGAGGCGAGCGCAGCGCAGGCGGTGTCGGCCGCGCGCAAGGGCGGCGAGTCCGACCCGATCGCGCTGTTCATCGCCGGTGCCCGCGCCTACCTGCGGGTGTGCTGGGAGCGCCGGGACGCCGCGCGGCTGTTCCTCGGCGGCGAGGGCCCGTCCGGGTCGTCGCTGATGCGCCGCAGCCGCGCCCAGCACTGGATCGCGCAGAACACCAAGCTGCTGCGCGGGCCGTCCTCGCCGTCCGGCGAACCGGCCGGGCGTCCCGAGCAGGTGCTGAGCCTCGTCCTGACGACGGTGATCGGCGAGGCCGGACGGGAGATCGCCACGGCCGAGAGCGAGACCGAGGCTACGGAGATCATCGAAGAGGTCTGCCGCATCCTGATCCGCCTGGCCCGCTGAGCGCGGCGCGCCGCCCCGGGCGGATCAGGCGAGGCGGACGGGGCGGACCCGCCGGAGGCGGTGGACGGGTGCGGGCTGTGGCGGAAGCGCGCGCAGCCTGGCCGCCGTGAGCTTCTTGCCCGCCATCAGCGGACGCCTGCGGACGGCCCGCGGTGGCCGGACGTTGGCCGCACGACGGATCAGCCCCAGCCTGAGCAGCAGCAACGTCACCGACATCGTCAGCGCGGCCAGGAACCCGGCCTGCAACGCGCCGATGTCCTGGACGGTGAGCGGCTCGTCGGGCAGCTCCCGCAGGCCCGACACCGGGACCATCGGTTCGGCGCTCGGCGCGATCTGCGGCTGCGCGATCGGCGGCAGCGCGACCTGAGGTCCGGTCATGCCCGCGAGCGGGTCGAAGCCGGTCGGCGTCAGCGGCGGGACGCCGGGCGGCAGGTTCGACAGGCTCACGCCGGGCGGCGGCGCCCCGGACGCGTCCGTGATGATCAGCTTGTAGCTGCCGGACGCGCCCCTGGCCTTGGACGCGGAGGCCGCGGCCTTGACCACGATCACACCCGGCTTGGCGTTGGACGCCGCCCGCACGGTAGCCAGCGCGGTCGATCCACCTCCGCCGACGGTGCCCAGTCTGTGCGTGCGCGGGCTCACCGACGCGCCGGACGACGACAGCCGCAGCACCGTGTTCCCCGCGCTCGCGTACCTGGAGGCCACGCGCACCGTCGCGGTGATCGAGCCGCCGGGACGCATCGTCGCCGCCGACACCGACAGCCGGAGCGTCAGCGCGGGGGTCGCGGGCTGGCCGGGGCCACCCGGATCGCCCGGATCACCGGGGCCGCCCGGGTCCGGCGGATCGGTCGGATCCGGCGGGTCGGGGGGATCGGACGGGTCGGGCGGATCCGGCGGGTCGGAGGGGTCCGGCGGATCAGAGGGATCCGGCGGGTCCGTCGTCGGCGGATCTGTCGGCGGATCTGTCGGCGGGTCCGTCGGCGGGTCGGTGGTCGGCGGGTCGGTGGGAGGCGTCTCGGTCGACGGCGGGTCGCCCGGCGTCTCGGTGGCGGTCGTGCTCGGGTCCGCGGTGGGCTCGGCGATCACCGGGGGTGCGCTCGCCGTTCCGATGATCGCCACCGCGGCGATTCCCGCCAGGATCGAACCGGCCGATCGTGCGCGCACGCTGCAAACACCTCCGCGGTGATCATCCCCGACCACTGCCCTCGAAAGGGATGCAAGCACGCCGCGAATGGCGAATCAACCCCGCGCACCAAGGTCGATGCACAGTGATGGTCGACCGGCCGTCGGGTGTTCGCCGTTTATCAACCGGTGCTTGTTCTCTCGGCGGCGCGCTCACGCAGCCACATCGCGCGCAACACCGCCTCTAGCGCGAATCGCGCGTCCGGATCGGTCAGCCGGTCGCCGAGGATGTCTTCGAGGCGCCGCATCCGATAACGGACGGTCTGCGGATGGATATCGAGTTCCTTGGCGAT
>JBOHBY010000696.1:0-4267 GCA_050698635.1 Spirillospora sp. | reverse complement strand
GGGCAGCATCACGTTCTCGGCGGCGGTCAGGCTCGGGATGAGGTTGAGGTCCTGGAACACGTATCCGACGGCGCGGCGGCGCAGGGTGGAGCGTCCTGACCGGCCGAGCGCGCCGAGGTCGGCGCCGTCGAGCAGGACCTGTCCGGACGTGGGCGTGTCGAGCCCGCCGGCGAGCGTCAGCAGCGTCGACTTGCCGGACCCGGACGGGCCCATCACCGCGACGAACTCCCCCGCCGCGACGTCCAGCGTCACGTCCCGGAGGGCGTGGACGAGCGCGGCCCCGTACCCGTGTTCGCGGGAGACGTCCCGCAGGGCGAGCAGGCTCATCGCCGCGCCTCCTCGTCGGTCTCCACCGCGACCGGCGCGGACGATGGCACCGGAGGCGCGGCGCGCGCCACGTAGGACTCGCAGTGGTCGAGCCAGCGCACCTCCGCCTCCGCCTGGAAGATCATGGATTCGAGGACGAGCCGCCACGCGCGGTCGCCCTGCGCGGCGGGGACGGCGGGCGCGTCGGCCTTCAGCCGGGTGAAGTCCTGGAGGGCGCGAAGCGCGGCGGTGCGCTGGGTCTGGACGACCTGCGCGACGTCCACGCCGGGTGTGGTGACGGCCATCGCCAGCTTGATCGCCAGCTCGTCGCGGGGCCGGTCGGCGCGGACGATCGGGGTGGCGAACCACCGCCGCACGTCGTCCTCGCCCGCCGGGGTGATCCGGTAGACGAAGCGGCCCTCGTCGTCGGCGCCGACGCGGGTGACGAGGTCGTCGCGTTCGAGGCGCGACAGCGTGGAGTAGACCTGCCCGATGTTGAGCGGCCAGGTCGCGCCGGTGGACGACTCGAACTCGGCGCGCAGCTGGTAGCCGTAGCGGGGCCCCTGGGACAGCAGTGCCAGCAGGCCGTGACGGATTGACATGCCTACCAAGTATGCATACCGCGTATGCGTTGGGCAATACCGAGTATGCATCCAGGGAGACACACCACCGGGATTTCACTGTACGCGACGACTCTGAGGCTTAACGTGACCGTTGTTCTCGGCCGATCAGGGGGAGACCGTGACCTCGGACTGCACCATCAGCGTCCTGCGCGACGTCCTGCGCGTGTACGACCACCGCTACCTGAACCTGGACTACGTCCAGCGCGAACGCCTCGTCGACGGCACCCGCCGCGTCCTCGGCGCCGAGGGGCTCAGCGACGCCGCCCGCGCCGCGATGCCCGCGTCCGTCCGGCTCAGGGCGTTCTGCATCCAGCACGGCCTGCGCGACGAGCTGGAACGGCTGATCCGCGACGAGGTCGAGGGCGCCCCGGCGGGCGCCGTCGTGGTCGGCGGGCGGATCTACGCCATGTACCCGTACCTGCGCGGCGTCCCGCGCAAGGACGCCGACATCACCACCGAGGTCGGCGTCGACCACCGCCTGGACGCCGTCACCTGGCAGAACAGGAAGATCCGCATCCGCGGCTTCGCCGCCCTGCAACGCGTCGAGACCGACCGGACGGCCGTGGACGTCATCCTCCGCGAACGCACGTCCGGCCGCGAGCACGGCTTCCTCGCCGAGCCGCGCCGGGAGTGCCCCGGCGCGTTCGAGGCGGTCGCCGACCCGGCCGTCGTGGAGCCGGGGCGCTGGGACGTGCACGTCACCGCGACGAGCCTCGGCGTGACGCGCGAGGCCCGCTTCGGCAGGGTCCGCGGCGACGGCGTGAAGACCGTCCAGCAGCGCCGCACCACCGGCGCCAAGGACGTCACGGTCTACTTCACCAAGGGCGGCCACCTGGCGCTCGTCGTCGCCGACACCCAGGCCCGCACCTCGCTGTGCGCCAGGCTCCGCCGCCTGCGCCGCCTCCGCTGAAACGGCGTGTTGCCCCCGAAAGGGCAACACGCCAGACAAAGCTCAGTCGTTGAGCCAGCTCATCATGGGACGGAGCTCGGCGCCCGTCTTCTCGATGGGGTGCTCGGCGAGTTCCTCGCGGTACCGGCCGAACTGCTTCTGGCCGCCCTCGAACTCGTCCACCAGCTCCTTGGCGTACTGGCCGGACTGGATCTCGCCGAGGATCTTCTTCATCGCGGCCTTGGTCTCCGGCGTGATCACGCGCGGGCCGCGGCTGTAGCCGCCGTACTCGGCGTTGTCGGACACCGACCAGTACATCTTCGAGACGCCGCCCTCGTACATCAGGTCGACGATCAGCTTCATCTCGTGCAGGACCTCGAAGTAGGCGACCTCCGGCTGGTAGCCGGCCTCGGTCAGCACCTCGAACCCCGTCTTGATCAGCTCGGAGACGCCGCCGCACAGCACCGTCTGCTCGCCGAACAGGTCGGTCTCGGTCTCCTCGGTGAACGTCGTCTTGATGCCGCCCGCGCGCAGGCCGCCGATCGCCTTGGCGTAGGAGAGGGCGAGCGCCCAGGCGTCGCCGGACGGGTCCTTCTCCACCGCGACGATCACCGGCACGCCGCGCCCGGCGACGAACTGGCGGCGGACGAGGTGCCCAGGACCCTTCGGCGCCACCATCGCCACGTCCACGCCCTCCGGCGGCTGGACGAGGTCGTACCGGATGCTGAACCCGTGGCCGAAGAACAACGCGTCGCCCTCGACCAGCGCCGGGCGGATGTCCTTCTCGAAGATCTCCCGGTGGTGGTGGTCGGGGGCCAGCAGCATGATCAGGTCGGCCTCCTCGGCCGCCTCCGCCGGGGTGACCACGCGCAGCCCCTCGGCCTCCGCCAGCTCCCGGCTCGCCGACCCCTCGCGGAGCCCGACCCGGACGTCGACGCCGGAGTCGCGCAGGGAGAGCGCGTGCGCGTGCCCCTGGCTGCCGTAACCGATGACCGCCACGTGCCGGCCCTGGATCACGCTCAGGTCGGCGGCGTCGTCGTAGAACATCTCAGCCACAGTGCTGTTGCCTTTCCTTGGTTTCGTGAAATGTGCCCAGGGGCGCATGCCCCGGTGGTGGCTACCCGTGCCGGCTACGCGCTGCGCTCGATGGCCCGCAGCGACCGGTCGGTGATGGACCGGGCGCCGCGCCCGATGGCCACCATGCCCGACTGCACCAGCTCCTTGATGCCGAACGGCTCCAGGACCTTGATGAACGCGTCCAGCTTGTCGCGGTTGCCGGTGGCCTCGATGGTGACGGCGTCCGGCGCGACGTCCACGACCTTGGCGCGGAACAGCTGGACGGTCTCCAGCACCTGTGAGCGGGTCTCGGTGTCGGCGCGCACCTTGACCAGCACGAGCTCGCGCTGGACGGACGCCGACGAGTCCAGCTCGACGATCTTCAGCACGTTGATCAGCTTGTTGAGCTGCTTGGTGACCTGTTCGAGCGGCAGGTCCTCGACGTTCACCACGATCGTCATCCGGGAGATCTCCGGATGCTCGGTGGTGCCGACCGCGAGCGACTCGATGTTGAAGCCGCGCCGGGAGAACAGCGCCGCGACCCGGGCCAGGATGCCGGGCTTGTTCTCCACCAGCACCGACAGCGTGTGCAGGCTCATCGGGGTCAGTCTCCGTTCTCCCACTCGGGCGCCATGTCCCGCGCGATCTTGATGTCGTCGTTGGTGGTGCCGGCCGCGACCATCGGCCAGACCATGGCGTCCTTGTGCACCACGAAGTCGATCACGACGGGCGCGTCGTTGATCTCCATGGCCTTGGCGATGACCTCGTCGACGTCCTCGGCCCTCTCGCAGCGCAGGCCGACACAACCGTACGCCTCGGCGAGCTTGACGAAGTCGGGGATGCGCTTGGCCGCGTGCTCGGACTCGGAGGACTGCAACGTCGTGTTGGAGTACCGCCCGTCGTAGAAGAGCGTCTGCCACTGCCTGACCATCCCGAGGTTCCCGTTGTTGATCACGGCGATCTTGACGGGGACGCCCTCGATCGCGCAGGTCGCGAGCTCCTGGTTGGTCATCTGGAAGCAGCCGTCGCCGTCGATCGCCCACACCGTCGAGCCGGGCGCGCCGACCTTGGCGCCCATCGCGGCGGGGACGGCGTAGCCCATCGTCCCGGCGCCGCCGGAGTTCAGGAACGCGCCGGGCCGCTCGTACTTGATGAACTGCGCGGCCCACATCTGGTGCTGGCCGACGCCCGCGACGTAGTAGGCGTCGGGCCCGGCGATCTGGCCGATGCGTTCGATGACGTACTGCGGCGACAGCGAGCCGTCGCTCGGCGTGTCGTAGCCCAGCGGGTACGTCGCCCGCCACGCCTCCAACTGCCGCCACCAGTCGCTGTAGTCGCCCTTGCGGCCGGCCTCGTGCTCGTTCTGCACGGCGACGATCAGGTCGGCGATGAC
>JBOHBY010000695.1:0-2111 GCA_050698635.1 Spirillospora sp. | reverse complement strand
GCCCGGCGGCGCGCCACGCCTCGTACGCGCGCTGCCAGGGCGACAGCGTCGCGGGCATGCCCGCGAGATCGCCCGCGACGCCGAACGTCAGCCGCCGCCGGACCTGGCGGGAGCCGGCGGGCTCCGTCCCGGCCGGTTCCGTCTCGGCCGTCCGCCGGGCCTCGTCCTGCTCCGGGGTCCTCGCCGTCACACGCGCTCCTTCACGGTCCGCTCGAACCACCATCAAATCGCGCCACGCTCGTCTATGTACGGACATCCGCGTGAACGGCCGCCGATGGGGCCGCGGGAGCGTTCTATCACCTCACGCCCGGCGTATACGATCTTTCGCTTCGATCGACCCTTTGTAGGCATAACCCCGGGCGCGCAGGTCCAGCAGGCCGGTGCCGCACCCTCCAGGGCGACCGGGACATTGACCGCATCCCGACGCGCGATCTTGCCTGCCGGTTCTGCGGCCGTCCGTCCGCTAGATTCGGAAGCGGCCAGCACCGAGGGGGGACGATCGATGGGCGGGACGCTCGGCCGCGCGCACGGTCCGTACACGCTGTACGACCTGGACGCGCTCCCCGAGGACGGCCGCCGCTACGAGCTCGCCGACGGCTGGCTGAACGAACTGCCCGGCGACCTGTGGCACGACCACGCCGCCGACCAGCTCAGGGCGATCCTCAAGGAGGCGGCCCGGCAGGCGGACGCCGACGTCCACATCGCGGGGGCCCCGCAGGACGTGACCACCCCGGCCGGCGTCCGCAAGCCGGACGTCTTCGCCGTGACCCGCGACACCGCCCGCGCCGCCCTGGAACGCCAGACCCGCACCTACTACGGCCCCGACCTGCTGCTTGTCGCCGAGGTCGTCACGCCCCGGACGGTGAACGAGCAGATCGACCGCGTCCGCAAGGTGGACGAGTACGCCGCGACCGGCATCCCGCACTACTGGCTCGTCGACCTGGAGCCGCGTCCCGCCGTCACGCTCCTGGAGCTCGCCGACGGCCGGTACGAGATCGCCGGCCGGGCCCGCGCCGGTGAGACGATCACCCTCGACCGGCCCTATCCCATGGCGTTCGACCCCGCCCGCCTCTCCGAAATGGACTGACCCGCCCGGCCGGTGCGGGAGACTGAGACCGCGTAGCCGATCAAGGAGGGGTCGTGATGGCGGAGGTCATGCGGGCGGTCCGGCAGGACGTTGCCGGCGGGCCCGAGGTGCTCGGGATGGTCGAGGTCGAGCGGCCCGAGCCGGGTCCCACCGAGGTCCTCGTGCGGGTGCGGGCGGCGGGCGTGAACCCCACCGACTGGAAGCACCGCGCGGGCGGCGGGTTCCTCGTGCCGCCGTTCGTCCTGGGCTGGGACGTGTCCGGCGTGGTGGAGAAGGTCGGGATCGGCGTGACGCTGCACAAACCGGGCGACGAGGTCTTCGGGATGCTGCGCTACCCGTTCGGCGGCGGTGCGCACGCGGAGTACGTCGTCGCGCCGTCGCGGACGTTCGTGTCCAAGCCGCAGGAGATCGACCACGTGCAGGCCGCCGCGCTGCCGCTGGCCGGGCTGACCGGGTGGCAGGCGCTGGTCGACACGGCGAAGGTGACCCACGGGCAGCGGGTGCTGATCCACGCGGCGGCGGGCGGGGTCGGGCATCTGGCCGTGCAGATCGCCAAGCACATGGGCGCCTACGTGATCGGGACGGCGAGCGCCCCCAAGCACGATTTCCTGCGCCGCCTCGGCGTGGACGAGCCCGTCGACTACAACGCGGTCGACTTCGCCGACGTCGTCGGCGATGTCGACATCGTCCTGGACGGCATCGGCGGCGACTACGGGCCGCGGTCGCTGCGCACGCTGCGTCCCGGCGGGGTGCTGGTGTCGCTGGTGCTCAGCAGGCTCGACGCGATGGACGCCGGCGCGGCCGGGGTGCGCGCCGAGTCGATGCTGGTCGAGCCCGACTTCCACGCGATGACGTGGCTCGCCGCGCTGGCCGAGGCGGGGTCGTTGCGCGCCGAGATCGACTCGGTGTTCCCGCTGGAGGACGCCGCGAAGGCGCACGAGCGCGGCGAGACCGGACGCGTCTCCGGCAAGATCGTCCTCACCGCCGACTGACGCGGCGGCCGGACCGCCGGCCGGGTCTAGGC
>JBOHBY010000694.1:0-4654 GCA_050698635.1 Spirillospora sp. | reverse complement strand
AGCCGCCGCTGAGGAGGGAGAGGGCGCGGCGGGGCGCGTCGAAGGCGTCGGCGAGCAGGAGGCCGAGGGCGGCGACGGCGAGGATCAGCGGCGGCGCGAGGGCCGCGTAGTCGATGCTCTGGATCATCAGCCGCCTCCGAACAGGGACCGGACGGGATCGGTGGTCACGTCCAGCAGGGTCTTCGGCCACAGGCCGACCAGCAGCGTCAGCGCGATCAGCGGGACCCAGGCGGCGTACTCCTGCATCGAAACGGCCGCCGGGGCGGCGGCCGGCCCGCCCGAACCGCCGCGGACCTCGGCGGTGCCGTCGGACGGGCCGTGCGTGAGCTTGGAGAGCATGCGCAGGAAGTACGCGGCGGTGAGCACGGCGCCGAGGGCCGCGACCGCCATGAACGTCACGAACGTCTCGCGCGGCAGGTCGGCGTGCGGACGGTACGCGCCGATCAGCGCGAGCATCTCGCCCCAGAATCCGGCGAGTCCGGGCAGGCCGAGTGAGGCGACGGACGCGAACGTCAGGATGGACGCCAGCCGTGGCGCGGTGCCGAGCATCCCGCCGCCGAGCGCGGTCATGTCGGCGGTGCCCCAGCGTTCCTTGACCGATCCGGCGAGGAAGAACAGCAGGCTGGTGATGAGGCCGTGCGCGATGTTGCCGAACAGCGCGGCGTTGATGCCGACGGGGGTGAGCGTCGCGATGCCGAGCAGCACGAAGCCCATGTGCCCGACGGACGAGTAGGCGATCATCCGTTTCAGGTCGCGCTGGGCCAGGCAGGCGAGCGCGCCGTAGATGATCCCGATGACGGCGAGGAGGCCGAGCCACGGGGCCCAGAACTCGGCGCCTTCCGGCGCGAGGGGCAGCGCGACGCGGACGAGCCCGTACGTGCCCATCTTCAGCAGCACCCCGGCGAGCAGCACGGACCCGACGGTCGGCGCCTCGGTGTGCGCGTCGGGCAGCCAGGTGTGCAGCGGCCACATCGGCGCCTTGACCGCGAACCCGAGGCCCATCAGCGCGAACGCCGCGACCTGGAGGCCGTGCGAGAGGCCCTCGCCGTGCCGGGTGGCGAGCTCGGTCATGTCGAGCGTGCCGGCCTTGGCGCCGACGAGCAGCATCCCGGCGAGGAGCAGCCCGGAGCCGAGGAGGGTGTAGAGGATGAACTTGGTGGCGGCGGCGCGGCGTCCGGCCCCGCCCCACAGCATGATCACCACGTACATGGGGATCAGGACGGTCTCGAAGAACACGAAGAACAGCACGAGGTCGAGCGCGACGAACGTGCCGAGCAGCCCGATCTCCAGGACGAGGATCAGCGCGGTCAGCAGCCGGATCCGGCCGCCTTCCGGTGGGTGCCGCAGCGTGTAGAGGAAGCACAGGAACGTCAGCAGCGCCGTCAGGACGACGAGTGGCAGCGAGATCCCGTCGACACCGAGGTGGAAGCGCAGGCCGATCGCGGACGCCCACTCATGGTCGGCTTCGAGCTGCATGCGGGACGTGGCGCCGAAGTCGAAGGCCGTCGCGGCGGAGATCGCGACCAGCAGGGTCGCGCCGGACACGGCGGTCCCGAAGACCCGGACGGCGAGGTCGCCCCGCAGGAACCGGTTCGCGGGGACGAGCATCGCCAGCGCCCCGAACAGCGGGATCGCCATCATCAGCACGAAGATCATAGGAAGATCACCACTCCGGCCACGATGACGACGACTCCGGCGAGCAGGCCGGTCAGGTACGTCTGCACGTTGCCGTTCTCGGGGACGCGGAGCAGGCCGCCGAGGCGGCGGGCGCCGCGTCCGGCGCCGACGACGGCGCCGTCCACCTGGCGGCCGTCGAAGATCACGACATACCGCGCGAGGGCCAGGACGGGCCGGACGATGATCAGCGCGTACAGCTCGTCCACGTAGAAGGCGCGTGCGAACAGCGGACGGGCCGGGCCGAGCGCGCGCGCCGGATCCAGTGCCGGGTCACGGTTCCAGACGAGGAACGCGGCGGCCGCGCCGACCAGCACCAGCAGCATGCTCAGCAGCGCCGATCCGACGTGCGGGCGCAGTTCCTCGGCCCCGAGCCCGAAGAAGCCGAGGATCGCGGCGGGGACGGCGAGCGCGGCGACCGTCCACGACATGAGCCTGGACGGTTCGCGGATCTCGTACGTCCCGCGCGGCTCGCCGAAGAACGTCATCAGCCAAGCGCGCATCGCGTACGCCGCCGTCAACGCGACCGTCAGCAGCAACCCCAGGTAGACCACCCACGCGACACCGCCCGGCAGGTCCACGGCGTACCCGGTCGTGGTGTCGACGTCCAACGAGAGTTTCGAGTCCGGCGGCACTACGCCCGCAGAGGCTCCGTGGACGGGCGTGAAGACGAACCACCCCTGCGGTGCCGACGCGGCCACGGACTCGCCGCCGTGCATGGCGGAGTGCTGGGCGGCCTCGATGACGGAGTCCTTGCTGAACCAGCCGCTGAACGGCGGGACGCCCGCGAGCGCGGCGAGACCGACCGTCATCGACCAGAACGTGATGGGCATGCCGCGCCGGAGCCCGCCGTAGTGCGCCAGCATGTTGGAGCCCGCGATGACGATCACGCATCCGGCGGACAGGAACAGCAGCGCCTTGAACGCGCCGTGCGTGAGCAGGTGGAAGATCGCGGCGGTGTCGGCGCCGACCGCGAGCCCGGCGGCCATCACGGCGAGCTGGCTGATCGTCGAGTACGCCAGGACGCGTTTCAGATCGTCCTGCGCCAGGGCCGCGAGCGCGGAGCCGACCATGGAGATCACCGCGGCGACTCCGAGTACCGCCAGCGCCGACGGGGCCGCGGCGAACACCGCGTACAGCCGCGCGACGACGTAGATCCCGGCCGCGACCATCGTGGCCGCGTGGATGAGGGCGCTGATCGGGGTCGGGCCCGCCATCGCGTCCGGGAGCCAGGTGTGCAGCGGGAACTGCGCGCTCTTGCCCGCGACGCCCGCGAGCAGCAGCAGCGCGCCCGCCGTCACGGTCGTGTCGGACAGGGTCCCGGCCTTCGCCAGGACCTCGTCGATCTCGAACGTGCCCGCGCCGATCCCGATGACCAGGATCCCGAGCAGGAACCCGACGTCGCCGAGGCGCGTGACGAGGAACGCCTTGACCGCCGCCCGCGAGTTCGCGCGGTCCTCCCAGTGGTGGCCGATCAGGAAGTACGAGCAGATGCCCATGACCTCCCAGCCCGCGTACAGGACCAGAAGGTCGCCGGAGTAGACGACGAGCAGCATCGCGGCGGTGAACAGCGATATGAACGCCGCGTAGGACGAGTACCGCTTGTCGTCCTTCATATAGGCGACCGAGTACACCTGGACGGCGAGCGCGACGCAGCAGACCATCAGGCCGACGACGGCGGCGAGCCCGTCCACCTGGAGCCCGACCCGGATGGGCACCGAACCGGTCTCGATCAGCGTGAGCGTGCCCGTCCGCGCGCCCGGGTCGCGCCAGACGACGAACGCCGCGATCGCCGCGAGGACCAGCGACACCGCGATCGGCAGGATCGCGATCACGGCGGGGCCGTTGCGCGACGGCGGCGTCCCAGCACCGGGACGTCCGCCGAGGAAGCGGGTCAGCGACGGCCCGAGCAGCATCCCGGCGAACGAGGCGAGGAACGGCAGCAGCGCCACCAGCGAGGCGAGCCAGATCACGGGGCGGCCTCCTCGACGACCGACGTGTCCCCGCGTTCGGATTCGGACTCGGCGGGACGCCGGCGGGCCGCGGGAGCGGTGTCCTCGGCCAGGGCGCGGAGCCGGTCGACGTCCACCATCCGCCGGTTCCGGTACACCAGCAGGACGATCGCCAGCCCCAGCCCGATCTCCGCCGCCGCGATCACGATGGTGAACAGCGTGAGGACCTGCCCGCCGTGCAGCCGGTCCCGGTACCAGACGTCGAACGTGACGAGGTTGAGGTTCACCGCGTTCAGCATCAGCTCGACCGACATCAGCACGAGGATGGCGTTGCGGCGCGCCAGCACCCCGTACACGCCGACGGAGAACAGCAGCGCGGCGACGACCGTCGGGTAGGCGAGATGCATCAGCCCTCCCCCTCCTGCGTCCCGGCCTCGGGACGGGCCTCGGGACGGGCGCGGATGTCGGAGCGGGACAGCACGATGGCGCCGACCAGCGACGCCAGCAGCAGCACCGACAGCACCTCGAACGGCAGCACCCAGGTGCGGAACACGGCGGAGCCGAGTTCCTCGGCCGATCCGCCGCCCTCGCGCAGCGGCATCCGCTCGTCCCTGAACCCCATGACCATCACGGTGACCAGGACGGCGGCGGTGGCGACGGCGACGCCCGCCGCGGCCCACCGGTTGCCGGAATCCAGGTCGGCGGACTCGCCGATCGGCGCCCGCGTCAGCATGATCCCGAACAGCAGCAGGACGACGATCGCGCCGACGTAGATCAGCACCTGCACCCAGGCGACGAACTCCGCGGTGAGGACGAGATAGCCGCCGGCGAGCGCGCCGAACGACACCACCAGCCACAGCGCCGCGTGGACGAGGTTGCGCGTCGTCACCACCAGGACCGCGGACCCGACCGCGACGACGCCGAGCAGCGTGAACACGACTTCCTGGCCGCTCATGCCCCGGCCCCGGGGGGCGTGCCAGGCGTGCCAGGCGTGCCGGGCGTGCCGGGCGTGCCGGGGGTGCCGGGGG
>JBOHBY010000693.1:0-2685 GCA_050698635.1 Spirillospora sp. | reverse complement strand
GAGTTCGCCCTCCAGGCGATCAACCGGGCCGCCGCGCTGACCGGGCCGCGGCCCCGCCCCGAACGACGCGACTGATCTTGGCAGAAGTTGCCCTGGCTGGAGGTTCCGGCCGGTGTCACGTTGTGCCTCATGAGAGCCCGAAAACTGGCGTTGCCCGTGGTGGCGGCGTCCCTGGCGGTACCGGCGGCGCTCGCCGCGCCCGCCGTCGCGCAGCCCCCGGCGGCCCCGGCCGGATGTGACCCGACACAGACCGCACCGGTGTACCGGGGCACGGTCCCCTCCCCCAAGCAGGTCCTCGGCTTCGAGCTCGGTGAGCGGCAGGCGAGCGCCGCCGAGTCCGACCGGTATCTGGAGACCGTCGCCGCGAAGAGCGAGCGGGTCGTGTCCGGGACGCTGGCGAGGACGGCGCAGGGCCGTCCGCTGAAGTACGCGATCGCGGGACGTCCCGAACTCCTGACCAAGGCGGGCCTGGCCAAGGTCCGCTCGCAGGCCGGCCTGCTCCGCGACCCGCGCACGCCGGACGCGCTGGCCAAGTGGATCACCGCGCGCGGCGTCCCGATCCTGTGGGTCAGCGGGAACGTGCACGGCGACGAGCCGAGCGGCACCGACGCGGCGCTGAAGGTGCTGCGCGACCTCGGCGACCGCTCCGACTGCGCCGCGACGGCGATCCTGGACAACGCGCTCGTCGTCGTCCTGCCGACGCAGAACCCGGACGGCCGCGAAGCGCAGACGCGCCAGAACGCCTACGGCTTCGACATGAACCGCGACTGGTTCGCGCGGACGCAGCCGGAGACCGACGGCAAGCTGGAGATGCTGAACAAGTTCCCGCCCGCGCTCTACATCGACGCGCACGAGATGGGCGGGACGTCGTACTTCTTCCCGCCGAACGCCGACCCGATCTACCACGAGACGCCGGAGCAGGCGGTCGGCTGGATCAACGACCTGTACGGCGCGGCGATGGCGACGGAGTTCACCCGGCAGGGCATCGACTACTTCAATCGCGACGTCTACGACCTCTTCTACCAGGGCTATGGCGACTCGGTGCCCACGACCGCGTTCCACGCCGCCGGGATGACGTACGAGAAGGGCGGCGACAGCCCGTACCCGGACCGCGTGAAGGAGCAGTACCTCACGCAGTGGGTGACGCTGTCGGCCGCGGCCCGCAACCGGCACCAGATCCTCGGCCAGTGGCGGCAGATGACCGTCGACGCCTACGCGCAGGGCAAGGCTGGCAAGCTGGAGCCCAACCAGATCTACAACCCGCCTAACCAGATCGACCGTCCGGTGCCCGATCGTCCGCTGCGGAGCTATTTCCTGCGGAACGACGATCCGGCCAAGCGCGACGAGGTCGGCACCATCGTGCGGCGCCTCCAGCGGATGGGCGTGCAGGTGCGGAAGCTCGTCCGGCCGCTGACCGTCCCCGACTACAAGGCGTACGGGCAGCCCGAGGCGAAAACGACCCTCCCCTCTGGCACGTACTGGATTTCCATGGCGCAAGGCCAGAAGCACTGGATCCAGGCCATGCTGAACGAGGACTCCTACACCCCGTTCCCCTACTTCTACGACGTGACGGCGTGGAGCCTGCCGCTGCTGGAGAACGTGTCTGGCGGGTCGTCCGGTGCCGTCCTCCACCCGCGCTCCGTCCCGGTGCGGACGCTGTCCGCCCCGCGTCCCGGCCATGACGGCAAGGCGCCGAAGATCGGCATCCTCCAGCTGTCGGCGACGTCGTCGGCGACACGCCAGTCGGCGGGCTGGCTCCGGCACCGCTTCGACCGCGACTGGAAGCTGCCGTTCACCCTGCTGACCCCGGCGGACGTCGCCGCGGGCAAGCTGGACGGCGTCGAGGTCCTGATCACCCCGGACGGTCCGGCGAAGCCCGCCCACGACGCCCTCGGCGACACCGGCCGGGCCGCGCTCCAGCGGTGGACGCGGGACGGCGGCCGCTACATCGGCTGGCAGGGCGGCACCGAACTCGCGGCGCTGCTCGGCCTGACGACCGCGACGCTGTCGGAGCCGACGTCCGACATCCCCGGCACGCTGTTCCGCGTGAAGGTGGACGGGTCGAGCCCGCTCGCCGCCGACGTCGGCGCGACGGCCTGGAACTTCACGTCCTACGACCCGGTGATGAAGGCGTCCAGCGGCGTCGTCGTGTCGTATCCGGAGACGGGGTCGGCCGAGTGGTTCACGTCCGGGTTCGAGCGGGGCGCGGCCGAACTCAGCGGCACCGCGGCCGTCGTCGACCAGCCCGTCGGCCAGGGACGTTCCGTGCTCTTCGCGGCGGACCCCAACTTCCGCGCGTTCACCGACGGGACGGCGAAGCTGCTCTACAACGCGATCCTGGGGCCTGACCCGTCCAAGGCCGCGGCACCGCAGGCGGGCGCCACCGCGAAGGCGGCGCAGCAGGCGGCGGCGCTGCCGTCGCATGAGTCACCGATCCGCGTGTCGGTGAAGGCGGCCGACGCGGCGAAGGCGGCGGCGGTCCTGCGCTCGGCCGGTGCGGCGAACTGGACGGAGCGGCGCAGCGGCGACGTCGTCCACTACGTGATCGACAACCCGCGGGGCCTGCCGGCCGACCACCATCCGTTCGCGGGACGGATCCCGTCCCTCATCCGGAAGGCGGGCATCGACCCGGTCGCGGTCACCCTGCCCTGAGAGGAGCCCTGAGAGGAGCCCTGAGGGGAGCGG
>JBOHBY010000692.1:0-1547 GCA_050698635.1 Spirillospora sp. | reverse complement strand
CCCTGTCCGGCACCCTCGCCCACACCGCCCAGAAACTCCTCACCCCACTCCGCGACCTGTTCGCCGCCGTCTTCTTCGTCTTCTTCGGCCTCCACACCGACCCCGGCGACCTCCCACCCGTCCTCGGCGTCGCCGCGCTCCTCGCCGCCGCCGGCATCCTCACCAAATTCGGCACCGGCTGGATCGCCGCCCGCCGCGCCGGCGTCGCCACCACCGGACGACTGCGCGCCGGCGCCGCCCTCACCCCCCGCGGCGAGTTCAACATCGTCATCGCCGGACTCGCGGTCACGGCCGGCACCAACGCCCGCCTCGGCCCCCTCGCCGCCGCCTACGTCCTCATCCTCGCCATCGCCGGCCCCGTCCTCGCCCGCGGCACCGAACCCCTCGCCGCCCGCCTCCGCACCCGCCGCACCACCCGGACCACCCGCACCACCCGCCGAGCCCACCCCGCCCCACAGACCGACGACGACGTCCCCACACCGGCCCCGGCCCCGGCGCCCGCACCCGCCGCACGCACCGCCGACGACCCCCAGGACGCCACCGAACCCGCCTGACCCCGATCCCGGCCCGCGCTACACGGCCCTCCGCTCCCGAACGTGTCCCCAGCCGCCAGGTAAGTGATCAAGGGTGTCGGGATTAGAAGGTTTACCGACAGGCCCCGATCGAACCCCCCTCCAGCCTCTGGAAAATCGGACATCGAGTGCCGAACTGAGGCATCCGGCGGCCGGTTCGGCGCGCGAATTGACGACAGGTTTTCCCGACAGGTAGAACGGGATCCCCGCCTTCGAGGAGTGCCGGTGCAACTCGTCTACTCCCGCTCGTCCACCGCGGCCCAGTCCCTGCTTCGGCAACGCCACATCCTCAACGAGGCCGGGCTGCTGATCCGCACCGAAGGCGTCGCCGAGGGCTTCCGGCCCGCCGAAGGCGTGCGGCTGTTCGAGGACCCGGCCACCACATCCAAGATCCCCGCCCTGGACCGCCCCGCGTTCGGGCAGATCGCCGCCACAGCCCACCCCGGCGACACCCTGACGGTGTCGGAGCTGTTCCGGCTCTGCCGCGACTTGGTCGACATCCACAGCGTCCGCGACTGGTGCCAGGCCCGTGGCGTCGTCCTGCGCGTCCTGTCCGGGCCGCTGTCCAACTTCCACGACCTGGCCGCCGGCGACGCCACCACCGCCGTCATCATCAACGTGATCACCGCAGTCGGGCAGTTCCAGCGAGACCTGCAGAACGAGCTGACCGTGGAGGGGATCGTCGCGGCCGAGGCAGAAGGCCGTTACCGCGGCCGCCCGCCCGTACTGGCCGGGGCCCAGCGTGAGCAGGTGCGGTCGGCGTTCACTGACCAGGGCACCTCGATCGCAGCGCTCGCACGTGCCCACGGAGTGAGTCGCGCGGCCATCCGGACCGCTCTGAGCGACCTCCTGCCCGACCAGAGCGTCCCATCACCTCGATCTGCCTGACCGAGAAACACCCCCTGTCGACCTGCGGATCAGTCCTTACCGCTCATACCCGGCCGGATCTTCACCAGCGCGCTGCCCCCGTGTCGT
>JBOHBY010000691.1:0-4257 GCA_050698635.1 Spirillospora sp. | reverse complement strand
GCCGAACACGCCGGTGAGGATGTGGGTTCGGTCGAGGTCCCCGAGCGCCTCCCGCAGGGCGGTGGTCAGCGCCCCCGCGGTGTCGCCTCCAGAGTTGGGATTCGCCCCAGGGCCGGTGCCGGAACCGGCCAGGGCACCCCCCAGCGTCAGTACGACGCAGCGGGTCTTCGTGCCACCCGCGTCGATACCGACCACGTAAGGACCGGCCAAATGGGTCAACACATGGCGACCGTAGCCTTTTCTACCGTTGACGTGACATCTTGTGCGTAAGAAAATTTCCATCATGAGGAAACCCATCGGCTCCGAACGGAGCCTTGAGCAGGGCCCCGAGCATGGGATCACGGGGGAGCCCGGTTCACCACAAGGTGAGGAGGCGGTCCGGTCAAGGGACAGGGACAGTACACCGCTGAGCACGGTGGTGCGGGTCCGCTCGCTGCTGCCCTCGCTGCCCCCGGCGGAGCGGCGTGTCGCCCAGCGCGTCATCGAGGACCCCGAAGGGGTCGCCAACTCGACCATCACCGAACTCGCCCAGACCTGCGGAACCTCCGAGACCACGGTCATCAGGTTCTGCCGGGCGATCGGGTTCCATGGTTATCCAGAGCTGCGGCTGACCCTCGCCACGGAGGCCGGACGCGCCCAGAGCGCGGCCGGGGGCAGGGTCATCGGCAGCGACATCAGCCCCGACGACTCGCTCGAACAGATCGTTGAGAAGGTGACCTTCGCCGACGCGCGCGCCGTCGAGGAGACCGCGGCCCAGCTCGACATCAAGATGCTCGAACAGGTCGTGGACGCGGTCGTCGCCGCGGACCGGGTCGACGTCTACGGCGTCGGCGCGAGCGCGTTCGTCGCGGCCGACTTCCAGCAGAAGCTGCACCGCATCGGACGGGTCTGCTCCGCCTGGGCGGACGCCCACATCATGCTCACCAGCGCCGCGGTGCTGGGCCCGTCGAGCGTGGCGATCGGCATCTCGCACACCGGCGCGACGGTGGAGACCATCGACGCGCTGGAGGTCGCGCGGAGCAGGGGCGCCAAGACCGTGGCGCTGACCAACTTCCCCAAGTCCCCGATCGCGGAGGTGGCCGACCTGATCCTGACGACGGCGGCGCGGGAGACGACCTTCCGCTCCGGCGCCACCGCCAGCCGGCTGGCGCAGCTCACGGTGGTGGACTGCCTGTTCGTCGGGGTGGCGCAGCGCACCTACGGGCCGACCCGCAAGGCCCTGGAAGCCACATTCGAGGCGGTCCGCGGCCGGACCGTGCGACCCGACCGGAGGCGTCGGTGATCGATTGCGAGCTCCCCACCGAGGGGCGGAACCCCCGCACCCTCGACGTCGACACGCTGCCGACCCTGGAGGTGCTGCGCCTGATCAACTCGGAGGACGCGACCGTTCCGATGGCCGTGGCGTCCGTCCTGCCGGAGGTTGCCCGGCTGGTCGACATCGCCGTGGAGTCGCTGCGCGCGGGAGGACGCGTGCACTACTTCGGCGCGGGCACGTCCGGCCGGCTCGCGGTGATCGACGCCGCCGAGCTGCCGCCGACGTTCGGGATCTGGGGCAGGGTGGTCGCCCACCACGCCGGAGGCGCGGGCGCGTTGTCCCAGGCGATCTCCGACGTGGAGGACGACACGGAACTCGGCCGGCGGGACTCCCATGACGTCCGGTCGGGCGACGTCGCCGTCGGCATCGCGGCGAGCGGGCGCACGCCCTACGTGGTGGGCGCGCTGCGCGCCGCCGCCGCGGTCGGCGCCCACACGGCGCTGATCAGCTGTAATCCGCACACCCCGTACGGGGACGAGGTGGAGGTGCACATCGGACTCGCCACCGGACCGGAGGTGATCAGCGGGTCGACCCGGATGAAGGCGGGCACGGCGACCAAGCTCGTGCTCAACTCGTTCTCCACCACACTGATGATCAGGATGGGCCGGACCTACTCCAACCTGATGGTCAGCGTGAACGCGCTGAACTCCAAGCTGCGCGCACGGCTGGTCCGCATCCTCACGGAGGCTACGGGGATGGACGCGCGCATCTGCGAGAACGCGCTGACGGAAGCGGGAGGAAACACCCGCGTCGCCCTCGTCTCGCTGCTGGGCGAGGTGCCGGCGGCGCGGGCGACGGTGGTACTGGAAGAGGCCGACGGGGGCGTACGGGAAGCGCTGCAGCGCCTCAGATCGGCCTGATCGGGGTTCCGGGGGCCGGCCGGTAGTTGGGGCCGGCGGCCTTTCGGACCGGGGGGACGGGCAGAACGGGGTTCGGTGAGGGGACCGAAATCGCCTACGATCGGGCCGTGCCCGACGAACGACATGTGCAGCGAACTGTGCCGGTCAAGGCCGTGATCACCGACTGGGGCGGCGTCCTCACCTCGCCCCTCAACGACGCGATCGACGTCTGGCTGGCCGCCGAACGCATCGATGTCGCGCGCTACAAGGACGTGATGCGCGCCTGGGTGAAGCAGGCCTACGACGGTGCCGGGACGAACCCGATCCACGGCCTGGAGGACGGCACGCTTCCCACCGAGGAGTTCGAACGGCTCCTCGCCGCCGAACTGGTCACCACCGAGGGCGGGCCCGTCGAGGCCCCCGGGCTCATCGCCGGCATGTTCGGCGCGTTCGCCCCCGTCCCGCCGATGTACGACGCGCTCCGCGCGGCCCGCGCCGCCGGGGCGCGTACGGCCGTCCTGTCCAACTCGTGGGGCAACGACTATCCCCGCGACCTGTTCGACGGCGTCTTCGACGCCGTCGTGATCTCGTCCGAGGTCGGCTTCCGCAAGCCCGACGAGCGCATCTTCCGCCACACCCTCGCGCTCCTCGGCCTGGACGCCGCCGAATGCGCCTTCATCGACGACATCGAGCACAACGTCCGCGCCGCCGAGGACCTCGGCCTGCACGGGATCCACCACACCGGTCCCGACACCACCATCGCCGAACTGCGCGGGTTGGGCCTGCTGCCCTGACCGTCTGGCAGACTGGCTGATCGTCATGCGCGTCTACCTGCCGTCCACGCTCACGCTCCTCGCCGGCGTCCACGCCGCCCAGGAGATCGGTCCCGCGCCGCTCGCGGCCCACGCGGTCACGCCCGCGCTGCGCGAGTGGTACGCGGGCGGCGACCTGGAGGAGCTGGAGTACGCGGCGATGACCGCCGCCGCCCGCGCGTCCCTGCGCCTCCTCGCCGCCGCCCCCGACGCGCCGCGCCGCCGCGCCGTCCTCGCCGCCGAGGTCCCCGACGACCTGGTCAACTGGTCGGGCAACGCCGAGCTGGGCAACGACGACCGCACCCTGATCGAGCTCTCGGCGCCCATCCCCTGGAAGAAGATCGCGTCCGGCCACATCGACGACCCGTCCGCGGTCACCGACATCGCCGCCGCCGCCGAGGCCCTCCCCGCCGCCGACACAGGCGACGACGACGCCCGCTTCACCGTGGACGGCGCCGAAGGCCACGAACTCCTCTGGTACGCCACCCAGGAACTACAGCACCTCCTCGGCTGACGCCTACGACGAGGGCTTTTCGACCAGGCTCAGCTCCTTGATGGTGGCGCGCCAGGTGACGACGATGTTGACGCGCGTGGCGCCGTCGAACTCGCGCCCCCGGGCCTCCTCGACGAACGCCGTGAGCTCGTCGAGGGTCATTCCGCGCTTCTTGTCTGCCGCCACATACTTCAGCTCCTCGGACACGACCGCCATCCTGCCAAAGGAGGTGGTACGTCGCGGATGTGACGGGTAGGTCCCCGGCACGTCGCGAATCGCTGGGAGGCGCTGCATGGACGCCGTCACGACCGTGCCGGTTCCGCTGAACGAACCGGTCAGGACCTACGCGCCCGGAAGCGCCGAACGGGCCGCGCTCGAAGCCAGGATCAAGGAGCTCGGCGGCGCGCAGACCGAGCTGACGATGACGATCGCCGGTGAGCGGCGCATGGGCGCGGGCACGCCGATCGACGTCGTCGAGCCGCACCACCACCGGCACGTCCTCGGCCGGATGGGCGAGGCGACCGAGCCGGACGTGCTGGAGGCGATCGCCGCCGCCCGCGAGGCGGCGCCCGGCTGGCGCGCCATGTCCTTCGACGACCGTGCCGCGATCTTCCTGCGCGCCGCCGACCTGCTCGCCGGGCCATGGCGCTCGACGGTGAACGCCGCCACGATCCTCGGGCAGTCCAAGTCCGTGCAGCAGGCCGAGATCGACGCGGCCTGCGAGCTGATCGACTTCTGGCGTTTCAACGTGCACTACGCCCGGCGGGTCCTGGCCGAGCAGCCGAACTCGGCGCCCGG